>SLDN01000168.1 GCA_007125275.1 Bacteroidales bacterium
CAACAGGGGCATTCTGACTCAAAGTCGGCCTGCCCCTGTTTTACTTCTGGTAATTAGCCATTGCGCAAACATCTGAAGCAGCATAAAGGCACTGATAAACAATGACATTCTGCCCAGAAAATTTCCCGATGCAGAAAAGGGTGTTATTGCCCGGCTTCTGTTTATTTCGGCGTCGATGGCCGTTGATTCCCACCACTGCGTTGATTTGATGATCTCGCCCCTCTGGTTGATAAAGGATGAGATGCCTGTACTGGCAGAACGTGCGATGCTCCTGCGCATTTCTATTGCCCTGAGACGGGCGTATTGGTTGTGCTGGCGGTAGCCCGGGGTGTTGCGCCACCAACCATCATTGGTAACTATAAACAACAGATCGGCTAAATTATAAATGTATCCTGTCATGAAATCACCATAGATTGATTCGTAGCACACCGCAGCACCCACAAATTCGTTATTTGCTGTTTGAAAAACGCCCCGCTCTTCCTGCACGCCCAGACTTCCGGCTATGCCGCAGAAGATATCAACAATTTTGCCTACCGGCTTCAGGATGTTAAAATAGGGCATCCTTTCGAGGCCAGGCACCAGCTTCGATTTATGATAGTACTGCAAAGGCCTGTCTCCCTCGATCATCACCACAGAGTTATACGCCACGTAATGCCTGTCGCTGTTGGCCAGCGGCCTTGCCTCCGGCGGAAGCGAGGCACCCGGCTCAAAAAGCTCATAGGTAAAACTGCCCATCACCCAGATAACGTCCGGATTCCGGGCAATGTGCTCCCGAATTTGTCGCACCGCATAGTTAGACTCTGCCTCGTGCATCCAGATGCCACGCGGGTTGGCAGCCTCAGGAGCAACCACAAAGCGTGTTTCTGAGGTCAGCCTGCTGTCGGCAAGATCGATCATTTTGTCAATTCTTTCCTGCACTTCTCTGTTGGTGCTGACCTCTTCATAAGGATCTTCAGCGGGTTGAACTAGCACGATATGGACCGGATGACCGGCTTCATCATAATTATACCAAATATTCAATGAGATAATTGAAGGGACTACCAGGGCGATGACAGCAAAACCCAGGCTCCATGAACCTATTCTTTTGAGATACCCAATATTAAGGTATTGCTTCAGGGCAATGAAGAGCATCACGTTCACAATCAGCACCCATAATGCACCGCCGGCAGTTCCAACTGCCTGGTACCACTGCACCCAGGCAGGATATGCGGCAAACACATTCCCGATGTCGAGCCAGCTCCAGCTGAGTTCCCACTGGCCGTGCAGAAACTCAAAACTCAGCCACAGGAAGACCACGCTCACAGAACCCTGCCGGCCAGGGACCAGCCGTCGCCCCAGGTGCATCAGCCACCAGGGGATGGCCATAAAAAAGGAGTTCAGCACAACGGCCACAAGCATGCCGGGAATGGTGGCATACATTATCCACCAGGTTGTCAGCAGGTTAAAAACGAAGAACCCAGCCCATGCATACAACAAAAACACAATGCTTCGATAGTTTTTGCGGTGAACCAACACATGATCCTCGAGCAAAAACATCGGGATGAACGCAAAAAATACAAGAAACGGGAAGCCCCGCGCAGGCCAGCTCAACGCCAGCAATAAGCCCGTACAAAGGCTATATAACAAGAGTTTGTTCCGCTGAATAAAGTACATTGATAATTACGAATTATAGTTTGAGCTTATTTTCACATCTGCACATTTGCACATCTTCAAATTGACACATTTACCTAAGATGGCATCCTAAAATCAGGCGACAGGTACACCGGGTACTTCTTAAAAAACAGCGATGTATTCTCAGCAGCTTCGGTTGTTGGCCTGAAGTTGAACCCCGTGGCCTTGATTATTTTATCGTTTGAAAAATGCCTTTTGATATTTGCGTTGCGCGCTGTTTCTTTTGACAGCAGCGGCTTTTGACCGGTCATAAGACTCCTGACTTTTTCCAGACGCCAGGCAACCTCACTAAGGAAGCGTCCGGCACGATATTTTGGAGCTTTGGCCCCTGAATAATGAGCGAATAGTGTAAACAGCTCTTTGTACGACAGGTCTTCGCTAGTCAGGATGTAGCGCTCGTTAGTGATATCGCTGTCGGTAAGCATGACCATGGCTTTGGCCACATCGCGGGCATCAACAAAACCGGTAACACCTGAGGTATAAAATTTCATGCCATTCTTCACTGACTGGTAAAGCTGGGCGCTTGACCGGGCAGGGTCGCCGGGACCGATCACCACGGTAGGATTAACAATCACCACCGGCAGGCCCTCCTCTGACCCCCGCCACACCTCACGCTCTGAACCGTACTTGCTGATAGCATACCAGGAATTCCTCTTAGAAGTCCTCCACACCAGTGACTCGTCAATGGTATTGGATTTCTCGGGGCTGCCGATAGCTGCCACACTGCTGCAATGACAAAACTTGCGAATATCAGCCGACAGCGCTACGTTTACCAGGTTGGCCGTGCCCTCTACATTTGCCCTCAGCATCTGATCCTTGTCATCAGGCATAAAAGACACAATGGCAGCACAATGGTAAATAAACTCAGCGCCAAAAACAGCCTCTTGCAGGCTGACGATGTCCATTAAATCGCCATCCACCCATTGGATTCGATCAAAAAGACCTTCTCCCCTGCCCGCATCATACCATACAAACAAGCGCTTGATGAGCTCCGTATTGCTCCCGGCACGCTTGAGTGCGCGTATTTCTTTTCCCTGAGAAGCCAGTTCAAACAACAGATGCGAACCAACCAGGCCTGTACCACCGGTTACCAGAATCATAATGCAAAAATATTGAATTTACTTGGTTGTAATATCCCCATTTTTCAACAATTTCTCAAAATAGGATATGGTCTTTATCAATCCATCCTTTAACTCCACCTCCGCTTTCCAGTCAAGCAGCTGCCGGGCATAACCAATATCGGGACAGCGCTGCACCGGATCATTTTCCGGCAAAGGTAAAAACACCAGCTCAGATTGTGAATTGCACAACTCAAGCACCAGCTCAGCAAGTTCGCGGATTGTAAACTCATTGTCGTTGCCGATATTTAAAGGCCCTATTACGCTGTCGTCACATGCCATGAAGCGCAGCAATCCTTCGAGTAAGTCATCAATATATTGAAAGCTGCGCGACTGCCTGCCATCACCGTATATTGTAATGGGTTTATTTTGCAATGCCTGAATGATGAAGTTTGACACCACACGACCGTCATCAGGCTGCATACGCGGGCCATAGGTGTTAAAGATGCGTGCTATTTTGATACGCACCTTGTTTTGGTTATGATAATCCATAAACAAGGTCTCCGCACACCGCTTCCCTTCGTCGTAGCACGACCGCTTGCCGATGGGGTTTACATTTCCCCAATAGCTTTCCGGTTGCGGGTGCACCACAGGATCACCATACACCTCACTGGTGGATGCCTGCAATATTTTTGCCCTGATCCGTTTTGCCAGCCCAAGCATATTGATGGCACCCATCAC
>SLDN01000075.1 GCA_007125275.1 Bacteroidales bacterium
CAGCGTATTTGGTATTCCTGAATGGCAGGATTATAGCAGTATAGAGATAGACTACCTGCAAAATCTGAGGGTGCACTTCTTTGTGCCTGATTTTTATGACTTTAGCGATCCGCACATCAGAGATTTTGTTTTGCGCTACAGGAAGATGTTCCAGACAGAACCTTCTAATGAAGCAATAAAAGCAGCCCAAACAGCTTATTTCTTCTTTAATGCGCTCGCCTTCTTTGGTGCAGACTTTCAAAGATGTTTTGATCTTTTAAACCATGATGCAATTGAAAATCCTTATCATTTTCATCAGCCTTATGGGGCTGCCGATGGTTGGGAAAACAGGCATTTTTATATTTATCGCATTGAAAATTACAGGCGGGTGGACATGAACAGGCCCGTCAATATAAGCGATATCAAATAACCGGAATTCAATTGCTTAACGCAGATCTACCACTTCAATGCCGGGGTGCTTGCCCGGATCAAATGTGAAAAGCCCTTCAGGTATTTCAGGATTAATTTCTGTAGATGTGATGTGATACGTGTAGGTGTTGCCCTGCAGATCATAGGCACTGATGTATTTCAAAAAACCCGTGTTTTCCTCAACTGCAATGCGGTATTTTTGAAACGAAAAAGGTTCAATGTACACCATATCGATGATATGCACATCATGGCCATTCTCACTTTCTTTTCTGATCCATAATGGATTGAATGTTTCTGCGAAGTCTTCAAGCAGCGACGTGGGTGTAATGACTGTTTCAGAATCTTCAAGTCTGCTGATGTGGACTTCGTTTACTGATTCAAGATAGGTCCAGGCCAGCGTGCCATCTGACAGGAAGTGGTTGGGTCCGGATTTGATATAGAATTTGTCCTCTTTTGCGTACATAAAGCCATCCATTTCATCATCCATATCGAAAACGGCTTCTGAGGCTGAGAAATTAAAAGTGATCAGCAATGCATCATAGGCGTTGAGTTTGCGCCGGGCTTCATTTAGAATGTCGATGGCTTTTTCTTCGTAATGGGATCGCTCATTGTATTCCTGAGCATATCCGGGCTGAAGAGCGCAGATGAGAAAAAATATGGTTACCAGGTATATCATGTGACTTATTTTTCTATTCACCTCGCAAAATCTGTTCCAAACTGACTTCGTCTTTAATTCTTACTTCTCTGGCTTTGCTCCCTTCGAATGGTCCGACGATGCCAGCTGCTTCGAGCTGGTCGATGATTCTGCCGGCACGGTTGTAGCCAAGTTTTAGCTTACGTTGTATAAGAGATGTTGATCCTTGTTGGGTTGCCACGATCACCCGCGCTGCATCTTCAAAAAGCTCATCTCTTTCGGAGGGGTCGAGTGCTTCCGAAGCGGCAGACTCGTCTTCAAGATATTCCGGGAGGTGGAAGGCGTCGGCGTAAGCCCTTTGTGACCCGATAAATTCCGTAATGCGTTCAATTTCGGGCGTGTCGATGAATGCGCATTGCAGTCGCAGGAGGTCGCTGCCGGTTGACAGCAACATATCGCCGCGTCCGATGAGCTGGTCGGCCCCCCCGGTGTCAAGTATTGTACGAGAGTCAACCTTTGCTGTGACCCTGAAGGCAATTCGCGCGGGGAAGTTTGCCTTAATGGTACCTGTGATGATATTGACAGAGGGGCGCTGTGTGGCAATCACCAGGTGTATACCTACAGCTCTGGCGAGTTGGGCAAGCCGCGCAATGGGCAGCTCGATCTCTTTTCCGGCGGTCATGATGAGGTCCGCAAACTCGTCAATGAATAAAACGATGTATGGCAAAAAGCGATGGCCGTGGTTTGGATTCAGCCGGCGCGCAACAAACTTGACATTGTACTCCTTGATGTTTCGTGCCTGGGCATCTTTCAGCAGGTCATAGCGGTTATCCATTTCCACGCACAGGGAGTTGATGGTGCGGATCACTTCGCGTGTTTCGGTTACAATGGCCTCTTCTGCATCAGGCAGCTTGGCCAAATAGTGCCTTTCAATTTTTGAAAACAGGTTGAGCTCTACTTTCTTTGGATCAATCAGAACGAACTTGACATATGCCGGATGCTTTTTGTAGAGGATGGACGTCAGTATGGCGTTCAGCCCTACAGACTTGCCTTGCCCGGTGGCACCTGCCATGAGCAGGTGGGGCATCTTGGTGAGATCGGCAATGAAGGTTTCGTTGGCGATGGTTTTTCCCAGACCAATGGGCAACTCGAAAGATGAATTCCTGAAACGCTCACTCGCCAGGACAGATCGCATGGACACGATCTCCGGGTTGCTGTTGGGGACCTCGATGCCAATGGTGCCACGTCCGGGAATGGGCGCTATGATGCGTATGCCGAGTGCCGAGAGGCTTAGCGCAATGTCGTTCTCAAGATTTTTGATCTTGGATATACGAACACCGGGAGCAGGAACAATCTCATACAAGGTCACAGTAGGACCTACCGTCGCTTTTATCCTGTCGATGTCAATCGCATAGTTCTTAAGGGTGTCAATGATCCTGTTTTTGTTGCTGTCGAGCTCTTCCTTGTTGATCTGGATGCTTCCACTGCCGCGGTCATCAAGCAAGGACAGCTCAGGGATGCGATAATGCGGCAAGTCAAGGGTAGGATCATATTCTCCAAGGTGCGACAGGTCCGGAATATCAGAATCGTCATTCGAAAAAGGAGTGTCAATGGCCTGGTAGTCACTGCCCGTGACTTTTTCTTTGCCCACCTCAATCTCCCATTCCGGCTCTTCTCCCGGCTCTTTCTTTTCCTGTACCTCCGTTTCCGGGTTCAGGACAATAGGCTTATTTGCATCCTCTTCCGATGCGTTTTTATCGGTTGCCGGTTGCTCAAACAGGTCATCATCCGCATCTTCTGAAGCGTCATCTTCGCCGTATTCGGCGGTCGTATCTGCTTCTTGCTGCTCCAGTGAGTCTGTTTTATTTTCAACTTCATCCGATGTTTTTCTTGGTCTGAAAAGGCGCGAAAAAATAGCTGCAATGGCATTGAAGTTGGGATCAAAAACCAGGATGATAAACACCCCCATCGTAAACAACAGCAATATGCCTGTACCTGCCATCCCCAGCAAGCCATTTAGCCAGAGCGTGCTGTTGTATCCGAAGAACCCACCAAGTATTGTAACTGTTTCATCGGAGGATATGATAAAGCCGAAGAACACGGAAACCCATACGATAAAAAACAGCGAATATGCCAACACGCGACCGAACGAAAACAGCAATTGGCCTGCCAGCAAGCGCAGTCCAAGCGAGAAAAAAATCAATACAAATAAAAATGACGAAATGCCAAACCCTATTTTTATGAATAAGTGGGCAACGATTGCACCCGCTCTGCCCATCATATTGTCTACCGTGATGCTGCTGTCGGTGAGTAACTCCCAATTGATGGTCCGGCTGTCAACCAGATGATCATAGCTCTTCCATGTAAACAGGTAGGAGATGAAGGCCATGAGCAGAAACACGGACA
>SLDN01000103.1 GCA_007125275.1 Bacteroidales bacterium
AAAAACGGCTAAAAATGGGCGAAGATGCCATTGCCGCTGCAAAGGCTGTTAATTATGAGGGGGCCGGTACCATTGAGTTCATTGTTGACAAAGACCTGAACTACTATTTTCTTGAAATGAACACCCGCCTCCAGGTCGAGCACCCCATCACGGAAAGAGTGGTTGGCGTTGACCTGGTGAAAGAACAGATACATATCGCAAACGGCCTCCCGCTGAAGCTGAAGCAAGAAAACCTTAAACAGAGTGGGCACGCCATCGAATGCAGGGTGTATGCCGAGGACCCGGAAAACAATTTTATGCCGGCACCCGGAAAAGTAACGCACATCGACATTCCATACGGCGTAGGTGTAAGGGTTGACGGCTCCATTTACGAAGGACGGGAAGTACCGATCTACTATGACCCGCTGATCGCAAAACTCATCGTTTGGGGCAAGGACAGGCAGGAAGCACTTCAACGAACCACCAGGGCATTGAAAGAGTTCAAGATCACCGGTGTCAAGAATAATCTCAAATTCCTCGAAAGGATCATTGTTGCCAAAGACTTTGTGGATGGAAATTATACAACACACTTCGTGGATGAAAACAAAGATTTTCTCATGAAGGAAGATCCATGTGATCAAAACTGTGAAGACATTGTGCTCATCACGGCTCTCATGGAATACCTCAGAAAAATCGAAAAAGCAAGTCCTAAGGAAATGACTGCCTTCAAAAACAACTGGAAAGACTACAGCCGTGTGCGTAGCGTGTTAAAACTTTAAACAGAAACAACCATGTCGTACGAAGTTAAGCTTAAAAATCGGATTGCCCGCATTGAAGTGCTGAGTAAACAAGGTGATCAATTACTGGTAGCCGTTGACGGAAAAGAATACGCGCTCGATTTTGTGCCCCTGAACAAAGGAAGCTATTCCATTATCCATAAAAACAAGAGTTATAATGTCGAACTGATCCCGGTGAACGGCGTCAAGAAATACAATGTGAATACCTTCAAGAACACCTATGAGGTTGAAATCATTGACTCCGAGGCCAAATACCTCGCCAACAGACTCAAAGGACAGGAGGACGAAGGGGAAAGCATCATTACGGCACCCATACCAGGCAAAGTTGTCAAAATCCTTGTTGAAGAAGGCGACGAAGTAGAGGCAGGGCAGACAGTGATCATCATTGCAGCCATGAAGATGGAAAGTGAGTTCAAAGCAGCAAAAACAGGTGTCGTCAGTGAAGTAAAAGTTAAGGAAGGCCAGACGGTGGAAGCGCGGCAGGAGTTGGTGGTGATTGAATACGCTACCGATTGACGATTGACGATCGTCGATTACCGATTGTCGATTGTCGATTGTCGATGATGGTGTTCGCCTTCTACAATATATATTTGTTGGATTATAAGTATAATTTTTAAACGGAATACAGGAGAAAAATGGCATCAAAAGAGAAGTACCAGGAATTGGATAAGCGGCACAAGGAAGCGGAGCTGGGCGGTGGCCCCGAGCGTATAGCAAAGATACACGCCTCAGGCAGGAAGACTGCCCGGGAACGCATCAGTGATCTGCTTGACCCTGAAACCTTTGTTGAGATTGATAAGCTGGTGGTGCACCGCAACACTGAATTTGGAATGGAGAAACAGAAGATACCTGGTGACGGTATTGTGACCGGCTACGGCAAGATTGACGGTCGCCTGGTGTATGTTTTCGCACAGGATTTCAGTGTGTTTGGTGGTACGCTGAGTCGTGCCAACGCCGACAAGATCATCAAGGTGCAGGAACTCTCCATGAAGATGGGGGCGCCGCTGATTGGTCTTAACGACAGCGGTGGTGCACGCATACAGGAAGGCGTAGAGAGCCTGGCCGGTTATGCCGACATCTTCTTCCGCAATGTGCAAGCCAGCGGCGTGGTGCCACAGATATCGGCCATCCTTGGCCCGTGTGCCGGAGGTGCCGTTTACTCACCGGCACTCACCGATTTTATTTTCATGACCAAGGAAACCAGTTATATGTTTGTTACCGGGCCGGATGTGATCAAAGCGGTGACGCACGAGGAGGTGACCAAGAGTGAACTCGGCGGCGCAATGACCCACAACAGCAAAAGTGGTGTTGCCCACTTCCGCGCCGAGGATGATGAGCAGGCCATGATGATGATCAGGGAACTGATGGGCTTTTTGCCATCCAACAACATGGAAGACCCGCCCGTTAAACCCTGCACCGATTCAGCGCACCGCACCGACGAAAAGCTGCAGCAGATCGTACCCGACGATCCCAACAAGGCCTATGACATCAAAGACATTATCCACAGCGTGGTTGATGACCATAACTTTTTCGAGGTACAACTGCACTACGCCCCAAACATCGCCATAGGCTTCGGCCGGCTTAATGGCAAACCCGTTGGCTTTGTGGCCAACCAACCGGCAGCGCTGGCAGGCGTGCTTGATATTGACGGTTCTGTAAAAGCCGCCCGTTTTGTGCGCTTCTGCGATGCTTTTAACATCCCCCTGATAACTTTCACGGATGTACCGGGCTTCCTTCCGGGTACATCCCAGGAGTTTGGCGGCATCATTAAGCACGGCGCAAAACTTATCTATGCCTATGCCGAAGCCACCGTGCCAAAAATCAACGTCATCACCCGCAAAGCTTATGGCGGCGCATATTGCGTGATGTCAAGCAAACATCTTGGCGGCGACGTCAACTATGCTTACGCCGGTGCCGAAATTGCGGTGATGGGCCCTGAAGGCGCTGTTAATATTTTATACAGAAACAAAAGCGATAAAGAAAAGGCCAAAGCCATTACCGACTATAGGGACAGGTTCTGTACGCCATACAAGGCAGCCGGACTTGGCTACATTGACGAAGTGATCCATCCGCGCAGCACCCGTTTAAAATTGATACAGGCACTTGAGATGACAGAGAACAAACGGGAGAACAGACCGCCCAAGAAGCACGGGAATATGCCGTTGTAACACTTTCAACATCATAGAACCCGCTATCACCGACTTTAGAAATCAGTCCATTGTAAGCAATATATACACCCAACTACCGAATGGCAAATGTGCGGGTGATGTGAAAGCCGAAATAAATATCACCATCGAACCAGCTGCCGCGTGTATCTGTCAGGAAACCCGGTTCAAACATCGGTTGTGAGTTCGTGAAATGCAGTTGAAAAACGTGACCGCCCGTATCCAGATCGATCCCTATGGAAAATGAATCGTGAGTATCGAAGGATTCCGGTTTATTTAAACAGTGAAAGTATTCAAGACTAACTGCCATCCAATCCGTTACGCGCAACCTGCTCCCCGCACCTATTACAAAATAGTCGTTTGGGTCATCTACCGTTCTAACCAGGTTCTTGTGTACCCATGCCGGCGTAAGCTGAAGGCTGAACTTTCTGGAGAACTGCCTTGCCAGCAAGAGCTGATGCGTATAGCTCATCCGGTGCTTGAATTC
>SLDN01000172.1 GCA_007125275.1 Bacteroidales bacterium
CATATGCGGAACGAGCTTAAAGATTATTTGCCCATTTGTTTTTTATTAATGATGCAATCAATATAGGGTACATGCATTATTGCTTGTCTTAAGAAATAGAAACAAGTCACAATCATGAATAATTTGGATCATACATACACTATTCTAATTGCCAGAGTACTCTCGGGTGAAGCTTCTGAAGCAGATCGCAAAGAGTTTAATCAATGGCTTGGACAATCTGAGGGAAACCGTGATATATTCCGGCAATATGAGGCTGTATGGCAACTATCTGATTTGTCTTCACAAGATATACATCCTGACCGGCAGGCAGCCTGGGCGAACGTACAGCATCGTATTGAGCAGGAAGAATCGCTCTCTGAACCTGATGAGGCCTCTCCCCCGCAGCCAAGCTTCAGCAGGCCGCGCATCATACCTTTGCACAGGAAACTATATGCGGCGACGGCAATTGCAGCCACCATGCTCTTGTTTGTTGCATTTTATTTTTTATTCACTGAACAAGAGCCTCCTTTGGTCACTATGCAGTCGGAAGCATCCACCGGTGAGCCGCTCATACTGCCTGATGGAAGCAGTGTTTATCTGCAGGCAGATGCCGCAATCCACTACCCGGAAAGCTTTCAGCGAAGAAAACGGCAAGTGACTTTAGAAGGTAATGCCTATTTTGAGATCATTTCAGCAGATGCACCCTTCAGGGTAATGTTGGCAGACGCCGTGGTAGAAGTGTTAGGTACCTCATTCGAAATCATTCAAGATAAAGACAATGAAATCATCCGGTTATCTGTTGTAAGCGGGTTGGTTAGGTTCCAATCCATTTTATTCAGTGAGCCAGGCATGCTTTTGACAGCCGGCGAAGGCGCTGAGCTCAATCGATCAACGCAAACATCAACAAAATTTTTGATTCAAAATCATAACTTCCTTGCCTGGAAGACAGGCCTGCTCGAATTCAATGAAGAGCCACTGGAAAGCGTCTTTCTTGTATTGAAGGAAACCTATGGGATTAGCATTGAAACACGAGGGGACTTCTCAAATTATAAACTGACCGGCAGGTTCCGCGATGAAGCAGTAGACGATATTTTTCAAACCATCGGTATGATATTCCCATTGGATATTCAACAGGATAATCAGACTTTTAAAGTTCAGCCAGCAAAAAATCATTAACCAAAGCAACAAACAAATATGGGATGAAAACTGTTTAACAATTTGAACAAGACAATACTACCTTAAAAATGATCATCCCGAATTTACCTGTTATAACGCGGATTATCCTGATGCTGTTGCTGTGCTTTTGGGCACGTACAACAGCATTTTCATACAATGTAGATGATTCAAATCCTGTTGTTTCTTTCAGCGCCGTCAATGAACCCATGGGTTCGGTTCTGGCCAGACTTGTGACCGATCATGATTTGAATCTGACATTCAATGCTTCCGAGGCAGATTTCGGGCAAAAAATAAGCTACACAGCTGAGAATAAACCCATCCTTACCATTTTGACTGAGTTGCTGGGTTTGATCAATTATGAATATACGCCCATCGGCAACCATCTGGTCATTCACCGCTCGGCACGTTACAGCGACCAACTCCCGGCAAATCATGCTACCGGAGAACTTCTTGCAGACACAATTGTCAAGTATATTGAAGTGCCAATCATCGTGCGTGACACTGTTGTGGTGGTAGAGAGGATCATTGAGACCCGATACAGGGATCCGGCATTCGTTACAAGCATGCGGCCCTTGATTGCCACACGGCAGGCCATGAGCACCCGGCAATTAAGGGAAGACACCTGGTCTTTTTCCGTTTCTTACGGTCAGATGCTTGCAGGCTACCGCTATACAGGCCCTTTGCAGCTCAGCCCGGAACAAGAGGATATCAAGCGGGCCGAATCTTTTTCTTTTCGCAACAATATGCTTTCAGCGGGTGTGAATTATAAAATGAATGCGCTGCGGATAAACGGCGGCATATCATTGAACAGTTATGCCACTCCATTCAATTACACCGAATTATTTATGAGCGGCGGCTTTTTCGAAGTGGATACGCTGGACTCTTTTTACACGATTGTGGACGGAGAGTACATCTGGACATACATCACTGATTCTGTTTACATACCCGAAGAATCGCGCGAGGTGCGCAATGAACGAACCAACAGGATTGGATTCCTGGAAGCCGGCCTGGGCTTTTCATATGATATCTTTTTGCAAAGATATGTGGCAGTGTATATCAAAGGTGGCTTCCATATTGGGATTCCCCTCTGGGGCAATGCCGTCAGCGTGAGCGACCAGCCTGACTATCCATCCGTTGATGTTGACCGCCAACAACTGAAGCAATTCGTGATGGGGTATCAAACGGGGATTGGCAGCAGGTTTACCTTGAATTCGCGCACTGACTTTTACATAGCGGCAACGTATAAAAGATATTTGCAGAACATTTATCCGGATCATCCGCTCGAACGACGGCTGCACAACGTAACTGCCGAAATGGGACTGCTGTTTTATATTAGATAAGGATGGATAAGCGTGTCAACATAAAATATGGTATTTTGATGCTGATGATATCAGTGATGCTCGCCATGCTTATGCTGATGCAGAAGGAGTTGGTTGCGGCGGAGATCTTCGTTGGCGGCACACTCGGGCAAGACACCTACTGGGCCGGAAACAATACCTATATTTTTCTGGAAACAGTAACCGTTCCGAATAATGTTACGCTTGAAATAGAAGCGGGAGCTACGCTGAAGTTCAATCAGTTTACCGGGCTGTTTGTTGTTGGCGGGCAATTGTACATCCACGGCAGTGCAACAGACAGCATCTACCTGAAGCCGAATTATATTCACGACCACGGGTGGTACTGGCAGGGCATCACACTGAGCACAATTAGTCAGCCCGGTCAGGTCATCATTAGCCATGCACACATCGAAAAAGCCACGCGTGGAATCAATGCAGCATCTGGAAATTTTATCAAAATTGAAAACAGCACGGTCAGGGACAACCAGATATCAGGAATTCACATCGACAACGGCTCTGATTGGGAAATTCTTAACAACAGGATAACCGGGAATGAAAACGGCATTGAAATGCTTTCCTCTGAAGAGGGCAATCAATCAGCAAACAATCGGATCAAAGACAATGTAATCAGCAATACCGGGGTCAATATCTTTTTGAGAAGCTTCGAATCGGGAGTATTGGCTGATAATTTAATCGAGAATAACTTGGTGAAGAATGCCCTGAGAGGCGTTTGGCTATTCACAACTGCCGGGGGCGTATCGATCAATAACAGCATTCACAGAAATTTCATCATCAACAACGGACACGGCAATGGCGGCTTTGGCATCATTCTATCTGCTGATGATGTTTCTGTTACAGAAAACATTTTCTGGAACAATCAAACAGCGGTTGATTTTAGTGGAGCCCAACAAACCGTTTTTTCAAAC
>SLDN01000035.1 GCA_007125275.1 Bacteroidales bacterium
CGGACCAACAGGCACGAACTTTTTCGTTACGCTGCCAAAAAAATCCAAGGAACAAAAGAATAATCAAATAAGTGAAGACCAGATCATCGGTTAGAAACAGAAAAAACAGATTGCCATGTTGAAAAAAGAAAAAAAGACCATCTTGATTGTCGATGACGATGCAGACTATCTGTTTCAACTCAAAACGGTTGTAAAGGCTATGGGTTTTGAAGTCATCACTGCAGACACACAAAAGGAAGCAGAAAGCATCATAGAAAAGATGCGGCCTGATCTGGCAATTCTCGACCTGATGATGGAGAACCAGGACACCGGGTTTATCCTTTCACATAAAATAAAAAACCTGTATCCTGACGTGCCTGTCATCATTGCTTCAGCGGTAACTGCCGAAACGGGAATGCTCTTTGATGTTACCACGGAAGATGAACAGGACTGGATCAAGGCCGACCTTTTCCTGGACAAGGGGATCAGGAATGATCAATTGCACAAAGAGATCAACAAATTGCTAAAAATCTGATTGTATGGAAAAACTGAGGCTGTTGGTTGTTGATGACGAACCCGGAATTCGGATGGGTGTTTGCCGTATCCTTGAGAACTATGTGGTTAGCTATCCATTTATGGATGAGGATATTGGTTTTGACGTGAAAGCAGCTGAAACCGGCGAGGAGGCCCTGGATATCCTGAAATCGGATTCGCTCGATATCGTGTTGCTGGATAATAAGCTGCCCGGCATACAAGGCATCGACGTGCTTGAATACATCAACAAGCAAAACCTGGATGTGGTGGTTGTGATGATCACCTCCTACGCTTCGCTGGAGCTGGCTGTAAAAGCCACCCGGAAGGGAGCCTACGATTTCGTGCCTAAGCCATTCACGCCCAAAGAGCTGCGCGCTTCCATCGAAACCATCACCAAGCAGCTTTTCCTTCGCAGGATGACACAAAAATTAAACGTTGAAGGGCGGCAGGTACGGTTTCAATTCTTATCCGTACTCTCGCATGAGCTGAAATCACCAATCAATGCCGTTGAAGGATACTTGCAACTTATGCAGGATAGAGCATTTGGTGATTCGCTCCACGAATACAGAGATATGATTGACCGGTCGTTGCACCGCCTCCAGGGCATGCGCAACCTGATCATGGATATGCTGGACATTACCCGGATCGAGTCTGGCAAGAAAAAAAGAAAGCTAGAAAAAGTATTGATTTGCGAGATCGCACAACAATGCATTGACGCTTTCCAGCCCTTATCTATTCAAAAAGATGTAGATGTTTATTTAAACTGTAGTGAGAAAATCTCAATGGAAGCCGACCGGCAGGAAATTGAGATCATTTTTAATAACCTGATTTCAAATGCCATAAAATATAATAAGCAAGGTGGCAGAGTGGATGTGAACCTCAAACGCACAGAAAAAGCATTAACGATTGAAGTCGTAGACACCGGAATTGGAATGACCCATGAAGACACCAAAACCCTGTTTGAGGACTTTGTGCGTATTAAAAGCGAACAAACCAAGCACATCACCGGTAGTGGTCTAGGTTTATCTATTGTAAAAAAATTACTGGATCTTTATGAGGGCGACATTGAAGTTGACAGCAATCCCGGTGAGGGAAGCTGTTTTTCTGTGAATATACCGCTTGATGAATAAGGATCAGGTTTGGCAGAAAATGCTTGACCACCTGCACGTGATGCAAGACATCAACACATTCAAATTCAAGATCATATAAGTATCCATTTAAATAATTTATGACTTTTAAAAAAATACCAGGCTGACATCTGGATTCTAATTGAGAAAACCGAAAATGAAAGATAAACTATCTGAACTACCCGGAAAAACCATTGAACGGCTTAGCCAATACAGGCGCATACTTTATAACAGCATAAGGGAGGACAAAACAAATATTTACTCTCATGAGCTCGCAAGGATGATGAACCTTACGCCGGTGCAAGTGCGTCGCGACCTGATGCTTATTGGCTATTCAGGAAGCCAAAGCAAGGGTTATGTGATTAAAGACCTCGTTTCACTCATTGGCAAGATTATTGACAGCGATAGAGGGCAGAAGGTGATCATTGTCGGAATGGGTAACCTGGGACGCGCAATCACCAGCTACTTTACCGGCAAAAGAGATAAGCTCGCCATTGTTGCTGCCTTTGACAATGACCAGCAGAAAGCTGGTCGCGTGGTGGCAGGTATTCCCTGTCATCATATTAACGATGTAAAACAAGTGGTGGAAAAAGAGGACGTTCGGATCGCGGTTCTGACGGTTTCACCGGAAGCTACACACCAAGTGGCCAAAATCCTTATGGATGCCGGCATTAAAGGCATACTCAACTATACATCCGTGCCGCTTACCGTTCCCGATGATATCTTTCTGGAAGAATATGATATCGTTACCTCACTTGAAAAACTCGCTTATCTTGTAAAATCAAAATAGCTCGCAGGAAAAAGTGAAAAGTGAAAAGTAAAAAGTAAAAAGTAAAAAGTAAAACCAGTAACCAGTAACCAGCAACCAGTAACCAGCAACCAGCAACCAGTAGTTAACCAGTAATCAGCAAAAGATGAATGTTTTCCATCATACTTCCGAGGCGGCCGGAAAGATAAAGAATGCCGTAGTAACCACAGGCTCATTTGACGGTGTGCATATTGGACACAAATTGATTATCAATCGTTTGAATGAGATTGCCCGTGACATTGGCGGCGAATCGGTATTGATAACCTTCTATCCACATCCGCGGCAGGTCTTGTATCCTGACCAGAAAGACCTGAAGTTGATTAATTCGCAGGAAGAAAAGATAGAATTGCTTCGCAAGGCCGGCCTTGATCACCTCATCATCATTCCATTCTCAGTTGACTTCAGCAAAACCACCTCACGCGACTTTGTCGTGGATATGCTCATCGGCCATCTCAATGCCAAAGTGATTGTGGTGGGGCATAACCACCACTTTGGTCACGCTCGCCAGGGTGATTATTCCTACCTGGATGTCCTTAGCAAGGAGTTTGGTTTTGACGTGGAAGAGATACCGCTGAAGCTAATTGAAAACGAAACCGTTAGCTCAACCAAAATCCGAAAAGCGCTGAAAGAAGGAAACATACAGCGCGCCAATGCCTACCTGGATCATCAGTATATCCTCAAAGGCAAACTTTATGAGGGAAAACACCTGGCACCCCACTTTAATGAACCCACTGTAGGGATACAAATACCAGGCCCGGAGAAGCTCATTCCACCACCCGGCATTTACGCAGGTAACCTGCTGGTAGAGGATCAGTGGCTCAAATCAATGACCTTTGTGATGGATATGCCTGATGGCAGCCGACAAACAGAAAACTTAATGATCTATGACAAACTCAGGCCGGCAGGACAAACAGCAACACTCTATTTTTACAAGCTGGTATGGGCAGGC
>SLDN01000033.1 GCA_007125275.1 Bacteroidales bacterium
CTTGTCCTCAGCGGTGGCGGCACCAGGGGCTTTGCCCACCTGGGTGCAATCAAAGCACTGGAAGAAAACAACATCAAGCCTGACATCATATCCGGAGTCAGCGCCGGCAGCATCGTAGGGGCTCTGTATGCCGACGGCCAGGATGCTGAGAAAGCATTAAAAGCGCTTATAAGCAAAAACCTTTTGGGGTTTTTGAAACCGATGATCCCGGTTAACGGGCTGATCAAAATGACAGGCTTCGAAAAAACCCTCAAAAAAACCCTCAAAGCGAAGACGTTTGAAGACCTGAAAATTCCGCTCATCATTCACGCCGTAAACATCAACACCAATGAATATACGAGTTTTGAGAAAGGCAGCCTTGTGGACGCTATCAAAGCATCCAGCTCCATCCCCGTTGTTTTTCCGCCGGTAACAATTGGAAAATACCAATATATGGACGGTGGGATTATCAACAACTTCCCCGTTGAATCCTTGCTGGGCAAGTGTAAAAAGATCATTGGTATCAATGTGAATCCTGTCGGAAAAGAAAACAACATCAAGGGGCTTATGAAGATTGCCATCCGTGCCTTTCACCTGTCGATGCGCAACCACGCTGATCTGCGCAAGGACAAATGCGACATCTACATAGAGCCCGGTGATATCGAAGACTATGGCATCATGGACCTTTCCAGTGCTGAAGAATTATTCGAGATAGGCTATAGAAAGACTCTGGAAGTACTGAAAAACAAGTAAGCTTCTTTTCTCTATAGTAAACCGGTGTCAATGCCCGACAACTTTTTTTACCTTTGCACTTCAAAAAAGGCATGACCGCAATGAGAAACCACGATTTACACATTACCAACTCCCTGACGCGCAGAAAGGAAGCTTTTGACCCTATAAGCCCCCCATTTGTAGGGCTTTACGTGTGTGGACCAACCGTATATGGTGACGCCCATCTCGGCCACGCACGACCTGCCGTAACATTCGACCTCGTGTTTCGCTATCTCAGACACCTGGGCTACAAAGTGCGCTATGTAAGAAACATCACCGACGTTGGTCACCTCGAAAACGATTCGGACGACGGAGAAGACAAGGTCGCAAAGAAGGCCAGGATTGAACAGCTGGAACCCATGGAAGTGGTTCAGCATTACACCGACCGTTACCATGAGGACATGGACAAGCTGAATATATTGAAGCCCAGCATTGAGCCAAGGGCATCCGGCCATATCATCGAGCAGATTGAGATGGCCCGGGCCATTTTAAAGGCCGGTTTTGCCTATGAAGTGAATGGCTCAGTATATTTCGATGTGGCCAAATACAACAAAAGCTTCCAATATGGCAAATTAAGTGGCCGGGTTGTTGAGGAGATGGTTGCCGGCAATCGCGAGCTTGAGGGTCAAGACGAAAAGCGCCACCCTGCTGATTTTGCATTGTGGAAGAAAGCCTCACCCTCGCACATCATGCGCTGGCCTTCACCCTGGGGCGAAGGCTTCCCCGGCTGGCACCTCGAATGCTCAGCGATGAGTGCCAAATATCTTGGCACCACCTTTGACATCCACGGAGGGGGCATGGACCTGCTCTTCCCTCATCACGAATGTGAGATCGCCCAGTCAAATGCCGCCAACGGGCGAGATGCCGTAAAATACTGGATGCACAACAATATGATCACCATCAACGGGCAAAAAATGGGCAAGTCGCTAGGCAACTTCATTACGCTCAGGGAGTTCTATGATGGGAGCCACCAAACATTGCAGCAAGCTTATGACCCGATGACCATCCGTTTCTTTATCCTGCAGGCACATTATCGCAGCACGCTCGACTTCAGCAACGAGGCATTGCAGGCCGCCGAAAAAGGATTGCAACGACTGCTGCAGGCAATGGAAACACTCGATGAGATCACGCCATCCAAAACCAGCTCTGTGGACGTATCCCTGCTTGAAACAAAATGCTACGAAGCACTGAACGATGACTTTAACGCACCGGTTGCCATTGCACATCTCTTTGACAGTGTTCGCACCATCAATTCCGTTAAAGACAAAAAAGAAAGCCTTTCAGCTGATGACCTGGAAAGCCTCAGGAACACTTTCAGAAACTTTGCTACAAATATTTTCGGCCTTTCCAGAGAAATCAACAGGCAAGCGGAAGGGTCAGGGCAAATCATCAGCGGCCTGATGGATGTGTTGCTTGAACTGCGGCAAGATGCCCGCAAACAAAAAGACTGGGCAACGTCGGACAAAATCCGTGACGCGCTGAATGAACTAAAAATCAACGTGAAAGATGGTGCAGAGGGGAGCAGCTGGAGCATCTCAGGAAAAAACTAACTTTTCTACAGATATTCCATCACCCTGCCAGCAATGAGCAACAAGGAAATCTCTGCCCTTTTTGTGCTGTATTGTATGGAAAGCAGACGTTCTTCGGCTTCCAATAAGTTCTTCTGCACCTCGCGCAATTCTAGCCCCGAAAGTGCACCCAGCCGGTAACGCTCCATGGCGATCTCCAGTGTCTCATAAGCCACCTCCAAGTTTTGCGTTTCAAGGTCAAGCAGGCGAAAATTGTTCAGATACTCATTATAAAAGTTGATCAGATCCGCCATCACCGCTTTTTGGATTTCTTCGTAGAGCAGCCTGCTGTTCTCCAACTCTATCGCCGCATTGCTGATCTGTCGCCGTCGGTTAAACCCGTCGAATATATTTAGTCCCAGGGTTACCGAATAGTTCATCCCATAAGTTTGCTGATCGCTGAAAGTACCCGCCTGGAAAGTGCTGTAATTGTAGCCATAACCGGAGCTCAGGCTCACCCAGGGATAGGCTTGCGAGGCAACCAGCCTTTTGTCGTACTGTGTGATCCGTTGATTCTTCGCGGCAGCCTGCAGTGCGGTATTGTTTCCAAGCGCCGCTGCTTCCAGCGTTGCATATATCATGATGTCATTCAGCGGAATAATGGTATCGGCAGGCTGCAGGTTGAAACGCAGATTCTCCATGGCCATCAGCTCATTCATTCTCACCTGCGAAGCCCTCACCACTTCTTCCTGTCGCCCCATACGTGAGCTGTCAGCATTCAGAAACACTTCAGCCTGAAGCAGTTGGAGCTTGGAGCCTGAGCCGAGCAAAAAGCGCTCCTCGTCAATGCGAACGCGTTCGCGTGAAAGCTCAACTGCAAACTTCAGGTTGTTCAACAAGCGTTTCTGCTGTATCAGGTTGAAATATTCAGCAGTGATGCCTGCCACCAGATTTTCAATTGCTATCTGCGTATTCAGCTCCCCCATCTCTTGCAGCGTTGCCAGTTTGTCGTAGCTGATCTGAGCCCTGAAACCATCGAAGATCGTCCAGCCAAGGCTTACATTCGAACTGCCTGTGGTATTATGCACATTTCGCAAAGTGCTTTGGGTTCCTCCAAAATCTGTC
>SLDN01000101.1 GCA_007125275.1 Bacteroidales bacterium
AACGCTGCTAGAGCGAGTGCTGTGCCATATTTTGCTATTTCAGAGGGCTGAAAGGCAATGCTGCCAATTCTGAACCATGCCTTGGTAGCATTGATTTCGACCCCAACAAACAGAACTGCTATCAATAATAAAAGAAAAAGACCATATAAGACCCACGACAGTCCTGTGAAAAACCGTGCATCCAAAATAAGTATGGCTGATGCCAGAACGATAGAGGTCATTATCCAGACCAGCTGTTTGCCATAGCTTGTGCTGAGGTCAAAAATATGTTTGTGTGCCTGGGTGTATTCGGCAGAAAAAATGTTGAACCAGCCAATGATAACCAGAAGCAAGTACAGGAGCACCAGTAGTTTATCCAGTTTGTTGAGTGTGTATTGTTTGTTATGTGTCATTGTTCTGATGTTAAAAAGTTGGCATCCAATACCCTTTGCTCGAACCATTGCCGGTTTACTTCCCTGTTAAGGTATTTCTCTATCATCAGGCTGGCAATGGGTGCAGCCCATACGGAGCCATATCCGGCGTTTTCAACAATCACGGATATAGCTATTTGCGGGTCATCAACCGGGGCAAAGGCTACAAATACACTATGGTTTTCGCCGTGCGGGTTCTGCACCGTGCCTGTTTTTCCTGCCATCTCAATGTCGGAGATGCGCGAAAAACGTCCCGTTCCGTCTTCTACGACCAGGTGCATTGCACGTGCAATTGTTTCGAAATGTTGTCTGTCAATCTGTATGTTGTTTACGTTAGCATGTTTATTGGAAGGGTTGCCTGCGTGTCCGACAGCTTTTACGAGGTGAGGTGTAATATAGTGCCCTTTGTTTGCGATGGCTGCAGTCATGTTTGCAAGTTGCATGGGTGTAACGCCAAGCTCACCCTGTCCAATGCCCAGCGAAAGAATGGTTTGCGAACGCCAGCCCCGCGGACCGTAGAGTCTGTCATAATAGTCGGATGTGGCCACCAGGCCGCTGAGTTCGTGCGACAGGTCGCTGGCAAACTGTCGTCCAAGGCCAAAGCTGACGACATGATCGCGCCAGCTGGTAAACGCCAGCTGTATGTTCTCGAAACGGGTCTGGTTGATGGTGTTCTGGAAAATGATGCTGGAATAGGTATTGCAGCTGTGCTGTGTCCCGCTGATGGCATTAACCGGGTTTGGGTGTGTTCTGCACCTGATGCTGATGCCGCTGGTGTGGTAAATCCCTGAACAGCTGTATGTGGTCGATGCATTTACAACGTTTTCCTGAAGTGCGATGAGTGTATTGACCAGCTTAAAGACTGAGCCCGGTGGGTACTGAGCCATTAACGCCCTGTTAAACAAAGGCTTGAGGGTGTCGTTTTGAAGCATCCTGTAGTTTCTTGTGCGCTGCCTGCCTATGAGCAATCCCGGATCAAAGGAAGGTGATGAAACCAGGGCGAGTATTTCACCGGTGGCAGGCTCTATGGCAACAATGCTTCCGCGCTTGTTTTGCATCAGTTTTTCTCCATATATCTGCAGCTGAGCGTCGAGGGTGGTATGCAGGTCTTTGCCTGCCACAGCCAGGGTGTCATAACGGCCGTCCTGAAACGGCCCGATGTCACGGTTCAGTACGTCAACCATCCAAATACGCAAACCTTTGGTGCCCCTGAGCTCTTCTTCATAAGCTCTTTCCAGACCACTGATGCCGATGTAATCGCCCGACCTGTAATATGGATCGTTCTGGATGACATTTGGACCGGCTTCACCGACATAACCGAAGGTGTGTGTGGCAATCGGGTGGGTGTACCTTCGCAATGTACGGGGCTGTACAAAGAATCCGGGAAAGCGGAAAAGCTTTTCCTGGAAAGCAGCAAAGGTGGTTTTCGAGATCTGACGCTCAAAAACGGATGACCTGAATCGGGAATAACGTCTTGCCTGTAAAAGGCGACTCTCAAAGGTTGCAACTTCAATGCCCAGCAGTTCACAAAAAGCCAGGGTGTCAATATCTCTGACCTGCCCGGGTATCACCATCAAATCATAATGTGCCTCATTGTAAACCAGCAACTCCCCATTGCGATCATAGATCAACCCCCTCGCCGGATAATCGGTCACATGGCGCAAATAATTGCTGCGGGCAAAAGCCTTGTATGATGGATCAGCGATCTGCAATACAAACAATCGCACCAGCAATATCAACGCCATAATCAGGATAATGCCCCCGATTACGTTTTTTCTTCCGGAAAATTGACCAGATTGCTGGTATATGTGCATAGCTTTTAGTGGATTCTAAAGACTGCTTTCTTTAACAGTGTTCCAATGCAAAATTAATCATTCAGTAACATTGCTGCTATTATATGAGCATTTTTTTTAATTTAGCTAAACTTTAGATGGTTCATGGTTACTTGTTCATGGTTACTGGTTACTGGTTACTCGTTTATGGTTACTGGTTCATGGTTACTGGTTACTGGTTTATGGTTGCTGGTTTATGGTTGCTGGATGCAGTGCGGGGGCAATGATAACCGGCTTTGCAGGAATGATGCCGGCAGGAATAATAGACCAGAAGCGTATATGTTTTGAATTTTAAAAATAAACAGGTTCAGAAAATGGGAAAGCAAAAAATTATTGTTTTGGGTGCCGGAATGGTTGGAAAGGCCATTGCGATTGACCTTTCGAGGAAGCACGATGTGACAGCTGCCGACATCGATCAGGAGTCGCTGGCGTATCTTTCAGAAAAATATTCCATAAAGACCATTGGTGTGAACCTCATGGAAGAGGAAAGCATACAGTCAGTGGTCAGGGAATATGACCTGGTGGTTTCGGCCGTGCCGGGTTTCATGGGGTTTGATACGTTGCGCACGGTGATTGAAGCCGGGAAAAACATCGTTGACATCTCATTCATGCCCGAGGATTTTATGGAGCTCAACGCCCTGGCAGCGAAAAATGGCGTTACCGCCATCACTGACTGCGGCGTGGCACCGAGTATGCCAAACCTAATCGTTGGCTATCACAACGAGCAGATGGAAATCGATACCTTTGAATATGTCGTGGGGGGCTTACCATTTGTAAAGGTATATCCCTTTTACTATAAAGCACCTTTTTCGCCAGTTGATGTGGTGGAGGAGTATACCCGGCCGGCGCGTTTTGTGGAAAAAGGCAAGTCAATGACAAAGCCGGCGATGAGTGAGCCGGAAATGATTTTTTTTGATAAGGTGGGGACGTTGGAGGCGTTTTATACCGATGGGCTGCGTTCGCTGCTTTCCAATATGTCGCACATCCCCAATATGAAAGAGAAAACCTTGCGCTACCCCGGCCATATTCAACTGATCCAGGCGCTGAAAACAGCCGGATTCTTTGATAAAGACCCCATCACTGTGAATAACAGGAAAATAAGGCCCATTGACTTTACCAGC
>SLDN01000194.1 GCA_007125275.1 Bacteroidales bacterium
GGCATCATGAATAATGCCCATCAGGTTATGGATAAAGGCATCCCGCCTGTACCTGTTGTTTGAACTGTACCTGTCTTCAAGAGCCGCAAGGCCGATATTGAGCCTGCGGCACTCCACGAGGGCAGCCTCCATGTCGCCCAGATGGATGAAGTTCATCGCCTTGTAGTAGTGGATCATCAGCAGCTCAAAGTGTTCACCACGGTATTCGGTGACATTGGGATTGGTGAGCAGGGCGAGCGCCTCGTCAATGAGGTCTTTTCTGTAGTCCTGTCCCAGAATATAGGCTTCTTCAAATATCTGATTGCTTCGGAAATAGTTGCCGCGCATTTGCTCTACCACCCCCAGGTTCATCAGGTGCAGCAGTCTGGTGCGTCGCCGCTCGGCCCGGCGGTCGTTCTCCAGCACCCTGGCTGCTTCTTCGATGTTGCCTGACCGGAAGTGGCCGTGAAACTCCTGTTGCAGCTGGTAGTAGGAGCGGCAGCCCGGCATTGCGAACAAAGCGATGAGCACCACCAGCAAGAACAATTTTCTATGCTGCCGGTGCACATTGGCCGAAATGTGCCGGTTCATATTATCCTGAGAAAGCATCATTGGGGGTGTAATCAGTTTCTGACAGTTTTTCTGATCTGTTTTTCGCCAATCCAAACCTTTTCATTGGTTTCCATGTCGGAAAGGTCGAGGTTTACCTGGTAAAAAATCACTTTGTTGCGGCGGTACTGGTCAACGATGGAGTTCATGGTGCCTGTTAGCATATAGTCAGCACCGGTTTCTCGACGCCACTGAGCTATCGTTTCAGGGTTGGCAAACTCGTGCTGGTCGGCCCTTTCTTCACGGATCTGCTCCCTGAACTCGGCGCCTTGGACAACGCGCACCATGCCGCTGTTGATAAACTCCCTTTCCATGTTGCGGATAAAGGTTTCGGCATCGATGTGTTCGTGGCTGCGGTTGCGGACATCACCAACGATAATGACGGGCGGCCTGCCGTGCGCCTGCTCAAAGCGGGTTACCCACGGCCTGGTGAGCACATCATTGATCATCTCCTCAGCAACGAGGCGTGAGTCGGTGTCGTTCCAGCGACCGCTAAGGTCAATGGCACTGTCAGTGTCAACACGGGTTACCCGGCGCTGACATCCGGCTGCCATCATCAGTGCAGCCATCAAAACGAAAAGCAAGGTTCTGTTCATGGTTCTAAAAGTTGAAAGGTTTGCATTGGTAAAAATACATCAAATATTAATTCGAAGTTAACAAATATTATGCCTTTTTTTGTGGAGTATGAAATGTTTTGCCAAATTGTTGTTTTCGCTAATTCCGGTGTGGCGTTCGTTTTCATACAAGGGGTGCACGCAAGCGTACACTTTAACAGGTGGTGATATGGCTTTTATTTTGCAATACGCTGAAAATGTGTGTCTTTATATAGTTGGCACAATATTCGTTGAATTGTTTGCGAAAGAAACAGTTAAATTTTTCAAAGATGGACAGGATCATAGAAAAGAAGAAGTGGACAGTAAAAAAGCTGGTAACGATAGCAGGCGTTTCCGCCTTTGCTCTTTTTATCATATATTTACTTGTTTTTCGCGACACAAGCAGTCGCCTGTATGTTGACAAGGACAAAATGACCATTGCTGGCGTGGAACAAGGTCGCTTCCAGGAGTTTATTCCTGTTGACGGTGTGGTTCAACCCATTGTGACCATCCATCTGGATGCCGTTTTGGGTGGTCGTGTGGAAGAGATTTTTGTACGTGATGGCGCCCAGGTCGAAGAAAACGATAAAATTTTGCGTTTATCCAATGCCCAGGTCGAGCTCAGCCACATGCAACAGGAGAACACCGCCCTGGAAGTGTTGGACAGGTACCAGAATACACGTCTGAACCTGGAGCGCAATATGTTTAGCCTTGAGAGGCAACTCGCTGATCTGGAGTACCGTCTTGACTTTTCCAAAAAAGATTATCTTCGCAAAAAGCATTTCTTTGAACAAGGTGTGATCTCTGATGAAGAATACGAAAATGCTGAACGCGAATACCGTTTTGCCCTGCGTAACTTTGAGATTGGCCTGCGCACCATGCAGCACGATTCAATGTATGTATCTACACAGATGGAACAGATCAATCAATACATCACACGCGTGGAGGAAAATATCAGTTTGTTGCACCAGACCATTGACCAGCTCATCATACGTTCACCCATCAGTGGTCAGCTGTCTTCCTTCAATGTGGAGCGTGGTGAAACCAAGTCGGCAGGTCAAAACCTTGGCCAGATCGACGTGCTTGACGGTTACAAGCTGCGTGCCCGCATCGATGAGCGTTATGTGAACCGCACCTATATTAGCCAGCCGGCATCATTTGATTATGGCGGACAAACCTACAACCTTGAAATAAGTAAGATCTACAGCACGATTACAGGTGGTGCTTTTGAGGTCGACCTGGAGTTTAACAGTGAGCCTCCCGCCATCCGCCGCGGACAAACGCTGCAGCTCAGGCTTCAGTTTAGTGGCGTAGCCGACGCGCTCATCATTCCGCGCGGTGGATTTTACCAGACCACCGGAGGCAACTGGATTTATGTGCTCGACGCCTCCGGTTCACAAGCCGTTAAACGAGCCATACGCATCGGCAGACAAAACATACACCATTACGAAGTGCTTGAAGGACTGGAGCCCGGAGAACGCGTCATCACCTCATCGTATGACAGCTATGGGGATAAAGACAGGTTGATCTTCAGGTAAAATGATCCAGCATCTAACAATTATAGCACAATATTTTATATCCAATATCTAACTTTTAAAAACGGAAAAATGATTAAAACAGTAGATTTAACCAAGGTGTTTCGTACCGAAGAGGTCGAGACCACAGCCCTGAACCAGGTGTCATTTGAGATCAAAGAGGGCGAGTTCGTAGCCATTATGGGACCGTCAGGTTGCGGCAAGTCCACCTTGCTGAACATACTGGGCCTGCTTGACAACCCAAGCGGTGGCGAGTACCATTTCATTGACGACGAAGTATCAAACTATTCTGAAAAGCAGCGTGCCAACCTGCGCAAGCGCAACATTGGCTTTGTTTTTCAGAACTTTAACCTCATCGACGAGTTGAGTGTTTTTGAGAACGTGGAGTTGCCTTTGATTTATCTGGGCTACAGCGCATCTGAGCGCCGCAAGCGCGTAGAGGAAGTGCTCGACCAGATGGGAATCATGCACCGTAAGAACCACTTCCCTCTGCAGCTCTCAGGTGGTCAGCAGCAGCGTGTAGCCGTTTGCCGTGCAGTAGTGGCACGGCCGCACATCATCCTGGCGGATGAGCCTACCGGTAACCTCGACTCTACCCACGGTGACGAAGTGATGAACCTCCTCGAAGAACTCAACAAAAATGGAAC
>SLDN01000164.1 GCA_007125275.1 Bacteroidales bacterium
AACAAAAACAACAAACCCAAAATGAAATTACAATCCAAATACAAATACGACGAACGGTTTTCAACGGATACCTATGAGTTCAAAGAGATATCCTATGAATACCTGATGCAGAAAAGAATCATCAACGTGCTGCTGATCTGCAGCAACTATGATGCCTTTATGCTGGAAGAAGACGGACGCATCAACGAAAAGATCTTTCTTGAATACACATCCAAGAACCTTCGATATCCGCCACAATTCACGCAGGCCAGCTCATCGGATGAGGCTTTCAGGCTGATGGAGGATAAAGACTTTGACCTGGTGATCACCATGCTGAACGTCGGCAAGATTGACTGTTTCGAGATGGCCAAGCGGGTCAGGAAGCGCTATCCCGGCATTCCCATCGTGGTGCTCACCCATTTTTCGCGCGAGGTGTCGATAAAACTGCGCAACGAAGACCTGAGCAGCATCGATTACGTATTCTCCTGGCTGGGCAACGCCGGCCTGCTGCTGGCCATCATCAAGCTGCTGGAAGACAAAATGAATGCCGACTTTGATATTGAAGAGGTCGGTGTGCAAGGCATCTTGCTTGTAGAAGACTCCATTCGCTATTATTCGTCATATCTGCCTACCATTTACAAGGTTATTTTTGATCAGACAAATGAGCTGATGACGGAAGGCCTCAACGAACACCGAAAGACTTTGCGGATGCGCGCCAGACCAAAGATATTGCTGGCCAAAACCTATGACGATGCCCTGGCCCTCTATAAAAAATACAAGAAGAATCTTTTGGGTGTAATATCTGACATCAGCTATGCCCGCGAAGGCAAGCGTGATGACGAAGCAGGTATTAGACTCGCAAAATACATCAGAAAACGCAATAGCCAGATTCCTATTCTTTTGCAATCATCAGAAAAATGGGATGCCACCATCAATAAAAATATTGATGTCAGCTTTATCAATAAATATTCCAAGACACTGCTGATAGAGCTCAAGCATTATATCAAGGAAAATTACGGCTTTGGTGATTTTGTATTCAAAGACCCTGAGTCCGGGATGGAAGTGACCCGTGCGAACAACCTGCACTCCCTGCAGGTCAAGATCAGCAAGGTAGATCCAAAAATGCTTGAGTTTCATGTCTCTAACGACCATTTTTCACGTTGGCTTAAAGCGCGGGCGCTGTTTTCCATTGCCAACATTTTTGCTGCGAAAAGCCGCGACGACTTCAACAACGTAGAAGAGATCCGCAGCTACCTGATCGACACCATAGCCAATTACAGGCGCACCAAAGGCCGCGGCATCATTGCCAGTCATATGGACGAGTATGCTGTATTTACAAGGCTTGGCGACGGACAACTTGGCGGCAAGGCACGCGGCCTGGCATTTATTGACTACCTCATCAACAAATATAAGATCACCAACTACCGGGAAGACGTTTCCATCAGCATACCCCGCACCGTGGTGCTCACCACCGACATCTTCGATGAGTTCATGGAAGACAATGACCTTTACAGCTTCGCTCTCGAGTGCGACAATGATGAAGAGGTGCTGGAACGTTTTGTGCAAAGCCGGACACCCAGTCGCATGAAAGCATATGTAAAGGAGATTGTTGACTTTTTTAAATCACCGCTTGCGGTAAGGTCATCAAGCCTGCTGGAAGACAGCCATTACCAGCCCTTTGCCGGCGTGTATTCCACCTACATGATCTCCAACAATCACCACGATAAGAATATACGAATCCTTCAGATGGAACAAGCCATCAAAAGCGTGTATGCTTCTGTTTTTTTCCAGGAAAGCAAGGCCTATATTGAGGCGACTTCGAATGTGATAGACGAAGAAAAAATGGCCGTTGTGGTACAGGAAGTGTCCGGAAAATCATACGGTAATATGTTTTATCCTACCATATCGGGTGTTGCTCGTTCGGTAAACTTTTATCCCATAGAACCGGAAAAGTATGAAGATGGCGTGGCCAATATTGCCTTTGGGTTAGGCAAAACCATCGTTGACGGGGGCATATCCATGCGCTTCAGTCCGAAATATCCTCAAAAATCGCTGCAACTATCAAATACAGAAATTGCCTTGCGCGACAGCCAGAAAGAGTTTTACAGCCTGAACATGGACCCGGAAAAGTTTCAACCCGCTGTTGACGAAACCATCAACCTTAACAAGATGCGCATCCGGCAGATCAAAGGGGAATCATCATTGAAATATGTAGCTTCTACTTTTGATTATGAGGACAACATCATCCGGGACGGGCTGTATGATAAAGGAACGAAGATAATCACTTTTGCCAATGTGCTGAAACACGGATCATTCCCACTTCCTGAGATACTGCAAAAACTGCTGAAGGTCGGACAAAAGGAGATGAACAACCAGGTGGAGATTGAGTTTGCGGTTACGCTCGACGTGGCGCGTGGCGACTTGAGGCACTTTCACTTCTTACAGATCAGACCTGTAGTTGAAACACAGGAAAAGACAAATGTCAAACTGAATGTATGCAAGCCAAAGGATACCATTATCATAAGCCAGAACGCATTAGGCAATGGCATCATCGATGATATCCACGATTTTATCTATGTGAAGCCGGATGCTTTTGACTCTGCCCACACCAAAGAGATGGCTGAGATCATCAGCAAGCTGAATTCCAAGTTCACACAAAACGGCGGCAATTACATATTGGTCGGACCGGGACGATGGGGTTCAAATGACCCCTGGCTCGGTATCCCCGTGAAGTGGGCACAGATATCAGCGGCCCGGTTGATCATTGAATCCGGAATGAAGCATTTCCATATCGACCCCAGCCAGGGCACCCACTTCTTCCAGAATCTGACCTCCTTCAGCGTGGGCTATTTTACCATCAACCCCTATCTTAATGAAGGCCATTACGACCTCGATTTCCTTGATAAGCAGGAAGCTGTATATGAAGACGAATACATACGTCATGTCTGGTTTAAGGAGCCACTGACGATCAAGATTGACGGTAGTAAGAAAATCGGTGTGGTGATGAAACCCTAATAAATTGCAATCCTTACCCTATCATTCCCATACCCTTGACTCGTTGCTTGAATGACTTGTTTTGCGTTTTATTTCTTAATCGATCATCGAAAATCGGCAATCGAAAATCATTTGCACATTTATTTCCCCTTTTTGTTGTTTAATTAATAAATAAGGCCTAAATTCGCCCTTTAATTGCTAATTAATTAACAGCTTACTTTTTTTACAAATTATTAAATCCAATTATTATGAATTTAGAGAAGATAATGGCAGACCTGGAGCGCAAGAATCCGGGCGAAAAGGAGTTCTTACAGGCAGCAAGGGAAGTTTTGGAAACCATTATTGATGTGGTTGAAGAAAACCCCAAGTACCAGGCTGCAAACATCA
>SLDN01000191.1 GCA_007125275.1 Bacteroidales bacterium
AATTGAAAAAATGCCGGAACACAAAATTATCAATTAGTCGGTTCAGAAATTACTGCATTCACATCGAATGACTATATTTGTGTCAAATAATATTCAGTATGGACGTACAAGAAAACCTTCATAAGCTTAAACGCGAAATACCCGACGAGGTAACATTGGTAGCTGTGAGCAAAACCCATGATCCGGAAACCATCATGCTGGCATACAGCGCAGGGCACAGAGCTTTTGGCGAAAGCAAAGCACAGGAGCTGCAGCCAAAATATGAAGCCCTGCCCAAAGACATTGAATGGCATATGATCGGGCACCTGCAGTCAAATAAAGTAAAATATGTGGCCCCTTTTGTATCACTCATTCATTCGGTCGACAGCCTGAAATTGCTTAAGGTGGTCAATAAGGAAGGGCAAAAAAACAAACGCATCATCCCCTGCCTGCTGCAAATACATATTGCCGAAGAAACCAGCAAATTTGGCCTCTCCTTTGAGGAATGCTGCCAGCTGCTCGAAAGCAATGGCTTTCAAAATATGCATCATATTGAGATCAGGGGAGTGATGGGGATGGCAACATATACCGACAATAATGACCAAATAAGCAGGGAGTTCAAAAACCTGAAACAATACTTTCAGCAATTCAAAGACAGGTATTTCAAGCAGCAAGAACACTTCAAAGAAATCTCCATGGGGATGTCCGACGATTATCAACTTGGCATCGCAGAGGGCAGCACCATGGTGCGCATCGGAAGTGCAATTTTTGGCAGCAGGTAATATCTTGAATGACTGGATATTTAAACAAACCACCCCCTTGCATGATTTTTTTGTTAAATATTCCAACAAAACCATTAAACAAACAACCGTGTTTCGGAGTTAATCTGAAACAAATTCGTTATTGTCAAGACACTTTTTTTTATTCAGGTCATCAATAAACATTATGATACGATTAGCAGGAAGCAATTCATTGCACAGGGGTTCCATTTTATCAGCTGTTTTTTTTATGCTTTTCGTGGGCTCTTCAGCTGCCACTTCGCCTGTTCAGCTCAGCCTTGAAGAAGCCCAAAGGATTGCCATTGAGTACAGCAGTGAAATGCTAACGGCCAGGGCTGATTTACAGATTGCAGAAAGGCAAATATGGGAAACGACGGCCGCGGGTTTGCCCCAGATAAGCGCCTCTTTGGGTTACAATTATTTCCTTGACATCCCCACTTCGCTGATACCGGCTGAGTTTTTTGGAGGTGAGCCGGGTGAATTTGCTGAAATTCAGTTTGGCACACAGCATAACATGACGGCTACTGCTTCCGTTGAGCAGCTAATTTTTGACGGGCAGTATATTGTTGGCCTCAGGGCAGCAAGAATATACAGGGTTTTGGCTGAACAAAGCCTGCAGAAATCATCACTGGAAGTCCGCAATACGGTCAAAGAAACATATTATCTGGCCCTTCTTGCCACTGAGAATCTGCAAATCATCAGACAAAACCTGCAGGTCATGGAAAAGTGGCTTTGGGAAACGGAAAGGATGCTTGAAGCCGGTGTTACTGACCCCATCAATGTTGACCAGCTGCAACTTGCTGTTTCAAACATCAGGAACGGAATATCCTCGCTGGAGCGCCAACAGCTTCTCACAATGAACCTTTTAAAATACCAGATGGGGCTTGACCTGCAAACACAGATTGAGCTTTCAGATGGTTTTGATAGTCTTTTTGAGAAGGCGTTAGCGAAAATGGCCATCACCGAGCCGCTTAACAAGGAACAACATATAGACTACCGCCTTGCCGGTTCGCGTGAGGCAATGAGCCTGATGGTGCTGCGCCGCGAGCAAACAGCCTACCTGCCCAGCCTTTCTGCATCATTTATACGGCAAGAGATGGCCATGCGCGATGGCTTTAACTTTTTCAACAGCGACAAATCATGGTTCCCTGCCACCTTTTTTGCCGTCAACCTGAACATCCCAATCTTTTCCAGCGGGATGCGGTCATCGCAAGTGCAGCAAGCACGTCTGGAACTGGAAAAGTCAAGAATTGCCAAAGAGCAGATCAGCAGGGCACTGGCGCTGCAAATGCAGGAAGCCCTGGCCACGCTCGATACTGCACGCGAACAATACCTCAACGAAAAGAGCAACCTGGAGCTTGCCGGGCGGATACTTAATCGTACAAACATCATGTTCAGGGAAGGAATGGCATCAAGCCTTGAGTTAACACAAGCCAACGACCAGCTGCTTACAAGCCAGTCAAACTACCTCAATGCCATGTTCGAGGTTCTCGACGCTCAAAACCAATTAGAAAAAGCACTCGGGAGATGATAAACCACCCCGGTCGAAATAAAACATCCTGTTTCATTTTACAAACAATAACCATCGATTGAGCAAATGAAGAAAAAAACACAAATACTGTTCGCATCACTGATTTTTTTGGTGGGCATCACAGCCTGTAACAGGGACACCGAACAGGGCAGCACAGCCGATGACATAAGGCAGCAAATAAGCAGCTACAAAGGCCAGATCAACGAGCTTACCACAGAGGTAAACAAGCTTGAACGCAAACTCCTTGAAATGGGCGAAATCGATGCGGTCCGTAACAGGATACCGGTGAGCGTCAAAGAGATGGATTACTCGTATTTTGAGAACTTTTTCAAAGTAAGTGGCAGTGTAGAAGCAGTGAAAACCGCGCTGATCAGCCCGGAAACCTCCGGCCAACTCCAACACGTCTTTGTGGAGAAAGGTGAAGCGGTTACCAGGGGACAACTCATTGCCAGCGTGTCAACACAGGTCATTGAGAACAACATTGAAGAGCTAAAAACGGGATTAAGGCTGGCTGAAACAGTTTATGAACGTCAGAAAAGGCTTTGGGACCAGGAAATTGGCAGTGAATTGCAGTATCTCGAAGCCAGGAACAATGCCGAAAGCCTGCGCAACAGGCTCAGCACCCTTGAGTCGCAACTTGAACAAGCTGTAATGCGCTCACCTATTGATGGTTTTGTTGATGAAATATTTCTTAAGGAAGGTGAGCTTGTCATGCCGGGAAACCCGGTTATGGAAATCATCAACCTGGATGAATTATACATCAATGCAGATGTTTCCGAGGCCTATTTGCCCTATATTAGCAGAGGTGAAGAGGTGATCTTGCGGTTCCCTGCATGGCCCGGCATCGAAATGCAAGTTCCGGTGCACCGCATCGGACATGTCATAAACCCCGAGAACCGCTCTTTCAGGCTGCAGCTTCGGATTGTCAACCCGGAACACAGTTTCAAACCCAACATGATGGCCAGGATCAGCATTCAAAGCTATAGCATTGACAATGCAATTGTTGTACCCACCATGCTTATTGGATATGATACCCAGGGACATTTTGTCTTTACCGCAACGGAAAG
>SLDN01000110.1 GCA_007125275.1 Bacteroidales bacterium
TTATAAATTTTTATTCGTTCCGGTGTTTGCTGATTGCATTTTCGAAAAGGCCGAAAAAAAAGCCGAAGCACCTCCAATTATTTTTATAATTTTGATTTTCTTAATGCAAAGATACCATTCCATATGCAATTGGCTGATAAAATAGGTGAGGGCAACTTCCGTGAGTGCTTTGCTGTTCGAAATGAACCCGGCTTATGCGTAAAACGCCTTAAACCACAGCCGGGCTTCTTCAGGAGGTTAAGCATATTTGTGCTCCGACGTGATATAAACAGGGAGGAGTTCGATATATATAACCGCTTGCCTGACGACCTCAAACCCTACTTTAATCCTGTATTGGAATTTACAGGGGACTACCTTGTTACCTCCAGACCGGTTGATTATGACGGAAAACACTCCAAGCCTGTTTGTGAATATGGTAAGATCTCAAATGTACTTTTCTGGGAAGAGATCAGCAAGCTGTTAGACCTTTTTGAAAAACATAATATCTGGTTCTTTGATGCTTTTCTCAAGGGACGAAATGTGTTTGTGAAAAAACGATCAAAAGATGAATGGGTTCCCATAATCGTTGATTACAAACGCTTGGGGTGGAAGGCTTACCCCGTGCAGGTCAACCTGGTGCTGGACTCAGAAAAAAGAAAAAAGTTTTACCGATACTTCAGGCGCTTTGAGACAAACTTCAGGGCCCATCAATAATAAGCAGCAGCTTTTTTATGATGATTTCAGAAATAAAAAAACACCACAAAGTGTTGAATAAACAGCCTTGTGGTGCTTTAACCTTTATCAGAATGATTTATACGGCTACTTTTTCAATCAGGTCAACAACGCGGTTTGCATATCCATATTCATTGTCGTACCAGGATACAACTTTTACAAAGTTTCCATCGATCACCTGTGTGAGCAATGAGTCAAATACTGATGAATGGGTGTTTCCTATGATATCGGTTGAAACAATAGGCTCATCACAATATTCCAGTATTCCTTTCATTGCGCCTTCAGCTGCTTCTTTCATTGCTTTGTTGATATCCTCCTTTGTAACTTCTTTTCCCAGTTCGCAGGTGAGGTCAACAACAGATCCATCGGGCGTTGGAACACGCATGGCGTATCCGTCAACTCTTCCTTTCAGCTCAGGAATCACAAGTCCTACAGCTTTGGCTGCTCCGGTTGTTGTAGGGATGATTGACATGGCTGCTGCGCGGGCCCTGCGCAAGTCCTTGTGCGGTGCATCCAGGATGATCTGGTCGTTGGTGTAGGCGTGAATGGTATTCATCAGGCCTTTCTTAAAGCCAAAGCTGTCGTTCAATACTTTCACGACAGGTGCCAGGCAGTTTGTTGTGCAGGAAGCATTAGAAAAGATTTGCTGTTCAGGCTTCAGGTCGCCTTCATTTACTCCCAGCACCACTGTTGCATCCACATCGCCGGCTGTTTTTGAAGGCACACAAAGTACAACCTTCGATGCCCCTGCCTGCAAATGCTTGCTGATATTTTCCCTGTCACGAAATACGCCGGTCGACTCCACTACGACGTCAATACCGAGCTCTTTCCATGGCAGGCCTGCAGGATCTCTTTCTGAGTAAACTTTGATCTTTCGACCATTGACAACCAGGTCGTTGCCTTCAGACGACACTTCACCGGGGAATTTACCGTGTACGGAATCATATTTCAGCAGATGAGCCAGTGTCTTGCTGTCCGTGAGGTCGTTAACAGCAACTATCTCAATATTTTCTTTCTTCAGGGCCGCCTTCAGGGTTAACCTGCCAATGCGACCGAATCCGTTAATTGCAACTTGTATTTTCTTCATAATAATATCTTTAAATGGTTTTTAAAAAAGCGGCGTAAAGGTAGTAAAAACTTTTCACTTGGCCGTATTGTCTTTCTCCTTGTTTGCATTTAATCAATATTAATTAAATTTGTAATCAATAAAATAAATGATGCTTGATTTAGTTATAACTTAGAACAATATAAGTAAAACCTTAGCTAATGCTTCTTACTATGTTATTACAGGTGCAGTTAAACGGGCAGGAGGCCCTGGCTGACACACTTGCGCAGCCTGTTGTGCAGGAGTTTGAGACGCTTACGATCTGGAACCTGGCACTCAAGGGCGGTATAGTGATGATTCCGCTGGCTATACTCTCAATAGTAGCCATTTACATTTTTATTGAGCGGTATTTTGCCATCAGCCGTGCGTCGGATGAAGAGACCAATTTCATGAATAACATTCGTGATTTCATCCACAATGGGCGGATTGATTCAGCAAAGTCACTTTGCCGCAACAACCAATCACCAATTGCCCGGATGATTGCCAAAGGCATCGTTCGCATTGGCAGGCCGCTGGCCGACATCAATGCTGCCATTGAAAATGTGGGTAAGCTGGAAATTGCCAAGCTTGAGAAAAATATCGCCGTGCTGGCAACCGTTGCAGGCGCGGCACCAATGCTTGGTTTTCTCGGTACGGTAATCGGCATGGTTAGGGCTTTTTATAATATGTCGATGGCCGGTCCAAATATTGACATCAGCCTGCTGGCAGGAGGGATTTACGAGGCCATGATCACCACCATTACCGGATTAACCGTGGGCATTATTGCATACATTTGCTACAACATACTGGTCGCACGCATCGAGAAAGTGGTTTTTATGCTCGAGGCGAGGGCTACTGAATTTATGGATCTCTTGCACGAACCGGCATCATAAAGCATACATTATGGCAATCAAAGCGAGAAATACGCGCAACCTTCAGTTTAACATGGCCAGCATGTCTGACCTGGTATTCCTGCTGCTCATATTCTTTATGCTGACATCTACATTGATAGCTCCGAGCGCCATCAAACTTTTGCTGCCTTCAAGCGACAGTCGGACAATGGCTCCTCAAACAGTAACTGTGTACATCGATGCTGACAGGCAAATGTTTCTGGAGGAGCAGCCGGTTGATCTGGATGCACTCCGGTCAGGCCTTCTCAGCAGTCTGGCAGGACACACTGAAGGAGCTGTTGTGCTGCGATCTGACCAATCGGTGCCTGTGCAGTACATCGTTAACGTGATCGATGTCGTGGAAAGGATAAACAGCGCCCAGAATGTGAAACACAAGGTAATATTGGCTACACAGCCCCACGCAAGATAAATGGAAGAAAACAATAACAGAGACAGGAATCGTGCATTGGCCGGCACCATCATATTTCATATGGTGCTGGTGTTGTGCTTTTTTCTCTTTGGATTGTCCACCCCGCTGCCTCTCCCTGAGGAACATGGCGTATTGGTAAGCCTCGGTTATTTTGAAGATGGAGTCGGGCAGACACAGCCTTTGTCTTCTCCGCCTCCGGTGCCTCAATCACCACCATCGTCGCCTGCACCTGAGCCTGAA
>SLDN01000009.1 GCA_007125275.1 Bacteroidales bacterium
AGGAAGCCTTCGTTGACTTCGTGATTGCGGATGGTGGCAAAGATAAATTCCACGATGAGACCGGAGGCATAGCTGACTACGATCAGGGGCAACACCCGGATGACGCCGTGCAAAAACTGGTCAATGAAGCCAACCTCCAGGCCCATGGCCTTAAAGTGCTGGTATCCAACATTCCACATCCCGAATAACAGCACAGGGGTCATGGCAATCACCACGTGAAACATCGTGCGCTTCATCTCCATTGCGTCACGAATGTGGCTGCCTCGCTTGGTTACATTTCCCTGCACGAACAAAAAGGTTTCGAAGGCCTCGAAGGTGCGGTAAAACTTTTCAAACTTCCCCCCTTTCTCAAAATTCGGCTTAACCTTTTCCACTAAATTATGCAAAGCTTTCAATGTTCTTTGGTTTTATATGGGTTAATATCTGCTTCTTACTGATCTTTATTCGAACTCTTTGATCATCACGTCAAGCCCTTCGCGCAAAATGGTCTGCATCTCAATTTTGGATGGGCATACATACTCGCAAAGCGCAAAATCTTCCGGTGCCACTTCATAGATACCAAGCTTCTCCATCATATCGATGTCGTTGATCATCACCGACTTGATGAGCTGCATCGGCATGATATCCATCGGCAGGTACTTTTCATACAGTCCGGTGATCACAAACGGGCGCTCACCACTGCGGATGTTGGTGTTGAGGCTATATCTCTTCCAGGGCATCAGGAAGGAGAAGAATGACCGGGAAACGCTGTGCTTTTCGGGTGTTGGGATCAGCCAGCCAAAGAGTTCCGGCTTGTCGCCTTCAGGAATAACCGTCACCAGGTCATCGTAATAGCCCATGTAACCCTCAAGGTTTATCTTCTCACCTGAGAGCGCATCGCCACTGATAAAACGGGGTGTTACATCCTTCTGCACCCTGATGTTGTTCCCTGCAAAAGAACTCAGTTTGGCTCCGTTGATGATCTTATAATATCGCGGATTGAGCACTTCCGGGCCGGTGAGCGCCACCACTTTGTGTGCGTCATAGATCCCTTTTTCAAACAAAATGCCTATGGCGATCACATCCTGCACGTCAACATACCACACCACTTCGCCTTTGTTCAGCGGCTTGATGTGATGTATCTGGATGCCAACGTTGCCGGCGGGATGCGGGCCACTGAAGGCGTGCACTTTGACCCCTTTGGCCTCCGTAAAAGCCCTGGATGTGGTTTCTGTTGCGTGGATGCTAAGGTGCACATCGCCATCGGTAAGACGGCTTAGCACATCAAGGCCGGTCTGAAATTCCGCTTCACGGCCGTTGATAACAAAATCCATATCGGGTGCCAGTGGCACCGACTTGAACGCACTGACAAAGATGTCGCGCGGTTTTTCGGCCGGGTTCGCCACAACAGAAAAGGGGCGTTTCCGGATGGCCGGCCACAATCCGCTCTTGAGCAGCTTTCCCAATATCTGCTCCTGCGAAATAGAAGAAAGGGGCTCAACACCAAAGTTGAGATGCTCCTCCTTGCCGTCAGCTTCGATGCGGACCTCCATGATGCGGCGCTTGGCACCGCGCACCAACTGCGTATAAGTGCCACTCACTGGCGAGGTGTACAAGATATCCTCATTGTATTTGTCAAAAAACAAGGGCGTCCCCGCCTTCACAGGAGCACCCTCTTCAATGAGCATCTTTGGTACCAGGCCATGAAAAACAGGAGGCCTCAATGCATATTCTGACGACTTAAGCGGCGGCTGCAATATCCTTTCTGCCTCACCAAGCATCAGTATGTCTAAACCACGTTTGATCTTGATCACTTTCGACATTTTATCTGATTATTTCGTAACACTTTTCAACCAACAAAATTATATATATTTTTAAATACTTGAAATGCTTTCTATGTTTTTCTTTTTAATTAGCTTTGCTGATGGCTTTCTGTAATCCAAACAATCGAATGATGCATTACACCATTTTTTCTTCAATGAAACTCCCGCAAAGACATCGGCCTCTAACGATACTTTTGCTGTTGATCATGGCCTTTGCTTTCAATTTACGTAGCAATAATACAGATTTTTTTCTTTATGGCGATTTTATTCATAAAAACAACATCCGGTCGGTTTTGTTTAATCAAAAAGATTTTGAATTATCTGACCCCATCATACGGCTGAACTCTGCAGACAGGCTGACGCTCCGCTTTGACGACCTGGATGCGGGGTATAAAAGATATTTTTACACAATCATCCATTGCGATGCCCACTGGGAGCCCTCTGAATTAAGGAACTTCGAATATATTGATGGCTTTTATGAAGATGAGATCCGGGACTTCCGCCACTCTATCAACACCAGGGCAGCCTTCACCCATTACTATCTGGATTTCCCCGGCCACAACCTGCGGCCTACCAAATCGGGCAACTATATCTTAAAAGTCTATCTTGATGGCAACCCCGACGATGTGGTGTTTACACGCCGATTTATGGTATTGGAAGAACGGGTTTCAGTTGGCGGCCACGTGCAGCAGGCCAACCTGGTGCGCTACCGCGACAGCAATCAGCAGCTGAGCTTCAGCATCAATCTCAGCAGCTACCGCATCTCAAACCCCTATCGCGATATGCGACTCGTGATCACCCAGAACGGCCGGTGGGACAATGCCATCACAGCCCTGGAGCCCAAATCAATACAAGGGAATACGCTGGTATACGACTACGAAGACAAAACATTGTTCGGTGGCGGCAATGAGTTCCGCCGTTTCGACATCCGCAGCCTGCGCTACCCCTCCGAAAGGGTGAACGACATCAACTCCTCACGCCGGCACTGGGACGTTTTTCTGAAAGCCGACCCGGTGCGCAGCTTCCATCGCTATGTGACCGACGACGACATCAACGGCCGATATAAAGTAGAAACACACGATGCCCGCGACGACCAGCTCGAAAGCGACTACGCCTGGGTGCACTTTCACCTGCCAATGCGTGAACCCCTGGAAGAAGGCTTCGTGTATGTGATGGGACAGCTCACCGACTGGCACTTTTCTGAAGAAAACAAAATGAACTACAACTACGGGGAGAGGGCCTATGAGATCAGCCTGCTGCTGAAACAGGGATACTATAATTATATGTATGCCATCCTTACAGAAGAAGGTGAACCGGGCGACATACAGATGACGGAAGGCAACCACTCGTTCACCGAGAACGACTACAGCATCTTTGTGTATCACCGCGAACCCGGAGACCTCTACGACCGCCTCGTGGGCATCGGGCACCTGAACTCAGCCATAAACCGATGACCGAATGATAATTGATGGTTTCTAATTTCTAATTTCTAATTGATGATTGGCTTA
>SLDN01000156.1 GCA_007125275.1 Bacteroidales bacterium
CATATGCTCAGGGCATCCCTTACCGTGCTGATCATTGCCTTTGGCATCATGGCGCTGGTGGGTATCCTCACCGCCATCGACTCTATAAAGCTTTCCATTACGGATAACTTTGCCCGTTTGGGAGCCAACAGCTTCTCCATCCGTGCCCGTTCAATGGTTGTGCAAACGGGAGGTGCACGGCAATCCCAGGTGTTCACACGCATCAATTATGATGAGGCAATTGCGTTCAAGAAGCAGTTTGATTTCCCGGCTAGCGTGTCGCTGTCGGTATGGGGCACCGGCAACGCGACGGCCCGATACCGTAACAATGAGACCAATCCAAATGTCCGTGTGATTGGCAGTGACGACAACTACCTTGTGACATCAGGGATGGAGCTGTCTGCCGGGCGTAACTTTTCGCCTGCAGAATTACAATATGGTGGCCGGGTGGTACTGATCGGCCACGATGTGGCCAACACACTCTTCCCCGGCCAGGCCGATCCCGTTGGAGCCGTTGTTATGATTTCCAGCCGCCCTTACCAGGTCATTGGAGTGCTGAATCAACAGGGTACAGCCTTCGGGTTTTCTGAAGACCTTAACTGTGTGATTCCTTATATGACAGTGCGCCAAGACTTCTCACGACCCAATATGAACTATACCATCAATGTGAGCACCTATGATATGGAAACGCTTGATGCTGCCATCGATGAAGCTACCGGCTTGTTTCGCGTCATCAGGGGTGTACGCATTGGTGACCCGAGCAGCTTTGATATCGAAACAAGCGACAGACTGGCACAGGACCTGATCGAAAACATACGCTTCATCACCCTCGCCACCACCATCATTGGGCTGATTACCCTTGCCGGGGCAGCCATTGGCCTGATGAACATCATGCTTGTGTCTGTAACCGAACGCACGCAGGAAATTGGTATCCGCAAAGCACTGGGGGCCACCCGGGCAGTCATCAAACAACAGTTCTTGTCAGAAGCCATCGTGATTTGCCAGATAGGGGGCATCGTGGGCATTGTGCTGGGCATCATTGCCGGCAATGGCATCTCTGTACTCATAGGAAATCCCTTTATCGTGCCCTGGGTTTGGGTGATCACCGGCGTAGCATTGTGCTTTGGCGTGGGTGTGATAGCCGGGTACTACCCTGCAGCCAAAGCCTCCCGCCTCGATCCTATCGAATCACTCAGGTATGAATAACAAACCTGACAGCCCTGCTGCCTGAATGCCTTTGGCCTGTTCAGCAAAAGTGCTTTGCAGACCACATTATTTCTTAAAACACACATTATGGAAAAACTTACCAAAATAGTAGCTACTGTATCTGATAACAAATGTGATCCTGACTTCATTTGCGAATTATATGATGCCGGGATGGACGTTGTGAGGATAAATACTGCTCATCAACAACCGGAACAGACACAAAAAGTCATTGAAAACGTAAAAATGGTGTCGGCCAGGATACCCTTCATGATTGATACGAAAGGTCCGGAAGTGCGAACCAATATGGCTGACGAATCAATGGTCGTTGTTAAGGACCAGTTGATACGTGTTAAAGGCCACGCCACAGAAACATCCTGCAAGGATTGTCTGTATGTCAACTATCCTGACTTCGTGAAACATCTTGCTCCCGGCAAAATGATTATGATAGACGACGGTGATATTGCCCTTACAGTGGTGGAGCAGCACGAGAATCACCTGATGTGCCGTGTTGAAAATGGAGGAACCATCAAGGCCCGCAAGAGCGTGAACCTGCCGGGCACAGAGCTTTCCCTGCCATCACTGAATGAGAAAGACCTCCGGTATATCGATTTTTCCATCAAAAACGACATTGACTTCATCGCACATTCCTTTGTAAGGAATAAGGAGGATGTGCTTGCCATTCAGAGCATCCTTGACAAGCACAAAAGCCGGATCAAGATCATTGCGAAGATTGAAAACCAACAAGGTGTTGACAATATTGATGAGATACTGGATCACGTGTATGGCATTATGATCGCCCGGGGTGATCTGGCCATTGAGATACCGGCAGAGCGCATTCCCGGCTTGCAGGCCAGCCTTATCAAAAAATGCATCCGTCGCAAAAAGGCTGTAATCATTGCTACCCAGATGCTTCACAGCATGATCAATAACCCCAGACCAACCCGCGCAGAGGTCAGCGATATCGCAACGGCGGTTTTCTCAGGTACGGATGCCGTGATGCTTAGTGGCGAAACCGCATTTGGCAAATATCCTGTCGAGGCTTTAGAGATTATGACGCGCACGGTCAGGGAAGCAGAGAAAAGCAGGTCGTTCAACATTGACAGCAAAGTGGTGCCGCACGACAATTACATTTCTGTGTTTTTATCGAAAATGGCTGTCCGCTCCGTCTCCAAGCTGGACACCAGGGCCATCATCACTGACACCGATACCGGCAAGACTGCCCGCTACCTTTCGGCCTTCCGCGGCCGTACCCCGATCTATGCCCAGTGTTACGACCAGCGCGTGATGCGCGAGCTCGCGCTGAACTACGGTGTGTTTGCCGACTACATGGATGTGGAAACATCGAAAAAAACCTTCATCCGTACCACCCTGACGCGCCTGATCAGCCAGGAGGAGATTGGTCTGGAAGATTTGATCGTAGTGCTGGCAGGAAACTTTGGAAAGAAGGCAGGTCCTTCATTTGTCGAGATCAGCACGGCCGGCAATATGCTCCAATAAACACACAGAGCTTGCCGGTACTCCGATTCTGAAATGAGGCTATTGCCATTCCAGGGTATGCATCAGATGTCGTACATCTTCCTCCAGGAATTCAATGACAGGTGCCAGTGAGTCATTGTCAGGTGTTACATTAAAGTATAAGGCTCCGCGCAAAAAGTGCCGGAGGCTGTCGGTGGCCCAAAACTGCAGTGCAGATGCAGCTTCCCTGCCCCTGATCCTGATCAGCGTGCCGTAAACCCTGTCTTCTTCATTAATGAATATCTCATCACGAATGGCTGTGGCTTTTGGAATGTGGCGGTAGATAAAAGTATGGGCGTCCTCCAGGTAACCGTGCAGCTCGCTGCGGCTGCTGACCTGCTTGTAGCTGAGGTGCAGGCGTGCGTTGAAGTCGTCAAAAACAATATCTGCCCAATAAGGCTCTGCCCAATCACGGTTGTCAGGGACAACAACAGAATACACGGGGTGTTCAAAACGATAGGGGTGCAGAGAGTCAAACTGAATGTAAGCCTTTTCGGGCAAGGCGATTCGGAAAAACCCCCGTGGCTTGGGCGTTTCATTGCCGCCACAGGAAATCATCATAA
>SLDN01000019.1 GCA_007125275.1 Bacteroidales bacterium
ATTATGGGTTACATCACTGACAACACCAAGTCACGATTTGGACGAAGGAGGCCTTACATATTTATGGGGGCCATTTTGAGTGGGGTGTTGTTTGCCGTTTTATGGCAGCTCAACCCGGAAAATTCTCAGATGTACAACTTTTGGTATTTTCTGATCTTGTCACTGGTTTATATTATGGGGAATACCATATTTTCCACGCCGCTCATCGGATTGGGATATGAAATGACCCCCGACTACAATGAGCGCACACGCCTGATGGGCTTTTCTCAAACAATCGGACAAATTGCCTGGATGGTCGTGCCCTGGTTTTGGGTGTTGATTGCCAATCCAAACTTATTTGAAAGCCAGGCAATTGGTGTGCGCAGACTATCCATCATAGTAGGGGCTATTTGTATAATCCTCGGCGTATTACCTGCATTGTTCTGTAAAGAGGTTGACCAAAGAAACCTATCGAACAGGGACGAAATTTCCTTTAGAAGTATTGCAAAAAACCTGAAGGGGCTACTCAGGAACATGGCGATGATTTTTAAAAACATACCTTTTGTGCGCCTTTGTGGTGCTACATTTTTGGTTTTTAATGGCTATCAGATGGTTGCATCCTTCAGTTACTTCATCATCGTGTTTTATATGTTTAGGGGAGATTATGGCGCAGCAGGAACCTGGCCTGCCTGGTTTTCAACCATTAGTGCAGTGTGTACTGCTTTTTTGATCATTCCTGTTATTACCATGATGGCGAACAAATGGGGTAAGAAAAATGCTTTTGTCATTTCCACAGCCATTTCAATGCTTGGATACGCCTTAAAATGGTGGGGCTTTAATCCTGAAAACCCCTGGATGATGTTTATGCCCGTTCCCTTCATCGTCTTTGGCATTGGCGGACTGTTTACACTGATGATGAGCATGACGGCAGATGTTTGCGACCTGGATGAGCTCAATAATGGAATGCCGAGGAAAGAAGGAACCTTCGGAGCGATCTACTGGTGGATGGTGAAACTTGGGCAGGGCCTGGCTTTGGTATTGGGAGGACTGGTGCTTAAACTGGTCGGTTTTGATCAGAATGCAGCGGTACAAACAGTCGAAACGTTAACGCGCCTGAGGCTTGCCGACATAATAGTTCCTGCTTTTACGGCTGGTCTGGCTATTGTGGTGATGTGGAAATATGATCTGACCGAAAAAAGAGCCAACGAGATCAAGGATGAGTTGATCAATAGGCGAGGGGAGTTGTAAAACTGTAGCATATATCATTAAAAAAGAGTACTTTTGCACCTCTTTTTTAAATTTCAAAACGTTACATGCAACAAATTCGAAACATCGCCATCATCGCCCACGTCGACCATGGGAAAACTACTTTGGTCGACAGAATCCTTCACCAGGTAAAACTTTTTCGCGACAATCAGGACATGGGTGAGCTCATTCTCGACAGCAATGACCTGGAGCGTGAACGGGGCATCACAATACTCGCCAAAAATGTATCTGTCCGATACAAGGACGTCAAAATTAACATCATTGATACACCCGGGCACTCCGATTTTGGCGGAGAGGTGGAGCGCGTGCTCAATATGGCCGATGGGGTGCTGCTCGTGGTAGACGCCTTTGAAGGCCCCATGCCGCAAACCCGCTTTGTGCTTGAGAAAGCCATTCAACTCAATAAGAAACCCATCGTTGTCGTCAACAAGGTTGACAAACCCAATTGTGATCCGGATGCTGCCCAGGAGGCTGTGTTTGATCTCATGTTTTCGCTCGGTGCCAGCGAGGATCAGCTCGACTTCCCAACGGTCTTTGGATCCGCAAAAGATGGCTGGATGTCGGATGACTGGAATAAGGAAACCGACGATGTAAGTTTTCTGCTGGATGTGATCCTGGAACATATTCCACCTCCGGAAACTCCTGTGGGCAACCTCCAAATGATGATCTCCTCACTTGATTATTCATCATATACCGGACGTATAGCTGTTGGGCGTATTCTGCGCGGCAGTATACAGACCGGCATGAATATATCTTTGGTGAAAAGGGATGGACGTGTTGAGAAATCCAGGGTCAAAGAGCTTTACATTTTTGAAGGTCTTGGAAAAGAGCGTATCAAGCATTCCATCCAGGCCGGTGAGATTTGCGCCGTGCTCGGTCCTGAAGGCTTTGATATCGGCGATACCATTGCCGATTTTGATGATCCTGAAACACTTGTGCCAACGGCTGTGGATGAACCCACAATGAGTATGCTGTTCACCATCAACAATTCACCGTTTTTTGGAAAAGACGGAAAGTATGTAACTTCACGGCATTTGCGAGACCGGCTGTTTCTGGAAACAGAGAAAAACCTGGCGCTCAGGGTAGAGGAGTCTGCTTCACCTGACGCCTATATCGTTTATGGTCGTGGAATATTGCACCTGGCAATATTGGTCGAAAATATGCGTCGCGAAGGCTACGAGTTGCAGCTTGGCCAGCCCAAAGTGATCGTAAAAGAGATCGACAGCATCAGGTGTGAGCCCATAGAAGAGTTGACCGTGAATGTGTTGTCGGATTTCTCAGGCAAGGTGATTGAGCTCGTATCTGCCCGCAAGGGTGAACTGGTAAGCATGCAAAACAAGCTTGACAGAACCAGTATGGTGTTTAACATTGCTTCCCGCGGATTAACAGGCCTTCAGAACAATCTGATGACTGTTACGGAAGGAGAAGCTGTTATGGCGCATCGCTTCACCGGGTTCGGAGCCTGGAGAGGGGAGATCGGCGGTCGACGCAATGGTTCACTCATCGCTATGGAAACCGGCACTGCCATCGCCTATTCCATCAACAGACTGCAAGAGCGAGGCATATTCTTTATCCACCCGAATGACCAGGTGTATGCCGGGCAGATCATAGGTCAAAATACACGCCAGGATGACATGGCCGTGAATGTGATACATACCAAAAAGCTGTCTAATGTACGTGCCGCCGGCACCGACGAAAAGACGAATATCACCCCACCCGTCAAATTCTCACTGGAAGAAGCCATGGAGTATGTAGCAGAAGATGAATACATTGAGGTTACCCCGAAAACCATCAGGCTGCGAAAAATACTCCTGGATGAACATGACCGCAAACGCGCGAAGAAAAATATTTAATTTGCAGATGTGAAAATGTGCAGATGTGAAAATATTTAATTTGCAGATGTGAAGATGTGCAGATGTCTTAATGTGCAGATGTGAAGATGTGAAGATGTGACAATGTGCAGATGTGAAGATGTGAAAATGATTTCAGGCTGAATTTG
>SLDN01000124.1 GCA_007125275.1 Bacteroidales bacterium
ATGGTCTTTATGCTGTGGGATGGTGAAAAAAATTAATCCATTGCTTGTTGCTTCATTTATTTTGTTTATCTTTGCAGCCCAATAAACGAATAATCCATTTAATAACGCATTGAAATGTACGCAATTGTTGAAATAGCCGGTCATCAATTTAAGATTAAGAAAGACCAGAAGCTTTTTGTGAACCGTATGGAGAACGAAGAAGGCAGTGAGCTGGAGTTTGACCAGGTATTGTTGTTGGCTGATGAGGATAACATCAAGGTTGGCACACCCGTTGTTGAAGGTGCCAGTGTGAAGGCCAGGATTCTTGAGCACGTGAAAGCTGACAAGATCAAGGTTTTCAAGAAGAAAAGAAGAAAAGGCTATCAAAAGATGAATGGTCACCGGCAGCCGATGACACAGATACAGATAGAAGAAATATCTGCTTAAAAGATTTTACAACCGAAAAAAATAAATAGATATGGCACATAAGAAAGGAGTTGGTAGTTCACGCAACGGACGCGAATCGCATAGCAAACGCCTGGGCGTTAAAATATTTGGCGGGTCAGTGGCCATCGCCGGCAACATCATTGTAAGGCAGCGTGGCACACAGCATTTTCCGGGAGTAAACGTCGGTATGGGCAAAGACCACACCCTGTATGCTTTGAGCGATGGAAAAGTTGTTTTCAGAAAAAAGAACGGCAACAAATCCTATGTTTCCGTTGAACCTATCGCTGAAGTGCCCGCAACTGTTATAGCGGCCCAGGAAAAGCCTGTAAAGGCAGCCCCGGTGGAAAAGAGCCCGACAGAAGTCGTTGCTGAAACCAAAGCTGCTGCTGAAACTGAAGCTGTTGAAGAAACCGAAGTTGTTGAAGAAGCTGAAGCATCGACCGGTTCAGAAGCAAAATAATAGGCCGGAATAACGGCCACGGGCCGGAGCCTTACCAAGATAAAACTGGAATCCTGCTTCGGCAGGATTTTTTTATACACCCCAACCACAATCATAAACGATGATAGATATTCAATTGATCCGCGACAACAGCGAAGACGTGATCAGCCGTCTGAAGATCAGGAATCTGGATGCTGCAGAGCTGGTAAGCCGCCTCAAAGACATTGACGCTGTGCGCCGCCGGGGGCAGAAGCAGCTCGACGACATCCTGGCAGAGAGCAACGCACTCGCCCGCCAGATCGGAGAGCTGTTCAAAACCGGGAAGGGACAGGAAGCAGCGGCCATGAAAGAGAGGTCGGGTGTTCTGAAAAAAGAAGCCAAAGAGCTGCAGACCCGCCTCGACGAGGCGGGGAATGAGTTCATGGAGCTGATCGTACGCATCCCCAATCTGCCACACCCCCTCGTGCCTGCCGGCCATTCGGAGGCCGACAACCAGGTGATAAAAAGCGAAGGCGAGCCCTTTAAGCCCGAAGGCGCGGCCTTGCCGCACTGGGAGCTCGCAAAGGCTTACGATATCATCGATTTTGAGGTCGGCACAAAGATCACCGGCGCCGGATTCCCGGTCTACAAAGGTCGTGGCGCACAATTGCAGCGCGCACTGATCTCATTTTTCCTGGATGAAGCCACCAACGCTGGATATACCGAATACCAGCCACCCCTGATGGTCAACGAAGACTCGGCTTTTGGCACCGGACAGCTGCCCGACAAGGATGGACAGATGTACCATGTAGTCGCTGACAACCTTTTCCTGATCCCCACCTCAGAGGTGCCCATCACCAACCTATTCAGAGACAGCATCCTGAAAGAAGAAGAGCTCCCCGTGAAGTGCACCGCCTATTCGCCTTGCTTCCGGCGTGAGGCCGGCTCTTACGGCAAGGATGTGCGTGGCCTGAACCGCCTTCATCAGTTCGACAAGGTGGAGATCGTGCAGGTAACCACCCCCGAAAACAGCTATGCAGCCCTCGACGAGATGATAGAACACGTAACGGGAGTGCTGCGCAAGCTCGAACTGCCATTCCGGGTGACCCGCCTCTGCGGTGGCGACCTTGGCTTTGCCGCTGCACTGACCTACGACTTCGAAGTGTGGTCGGCCGCACAGGAGCGCTGGCTGGAAGTCAGCTCCGTGTCAAACTTTGAAACATACCAGTCGAACCGTCTCAAATTAAGGTACCGCACCGCAACCGGCAAAAACCAACTGGCACACACCCTCAACGGCAGCGCTTTGGCCCTGCCACGCATCCTGGCCGCCCTGCTGGAAAACAAACAGTCGGACAACGGGATAGCCATCCCGGAAGCCCTGCAGAAATACATGGGTGTTAAAAACATACAAAAAGCCGGATAGTACAAAATTCTGCTTCAAAAGAAGTCGTTCTTAATCAAAATATCATATATATGCCCAAAAATTCTGTCATTTTCAAGCTATCCTTCGTCCTGCTGACCGGCATTATGCTTCTCATTCGTCCAGGCATCCTCTATGCCGACAGCACTGATGAGCAGCTCGCGGCACAATATTTCAGGGAGGGAGAATATGAAAGGGCGCTGGCTTTATATGAGGAGATCTTTGATGAAAATTCATCTCCGATTGTTTACAATAATTATCTTGAGACCTTGCTGGCGCTGGAGAAGTTCCGCGAGGCCGAACGCCTTGTCAATCAACAGATAAGTCGCTCCCCTGACGACATTCGGTTTCAGGTTGACATAGGCTTGATCCATTCCCGTTCGGGCAATGAGCGGCGTGAGCGGAGGCACATGGATGGCCTGATCAACGACCTGGAAGCAAATCACCGCAGGGTGATCGACCTTGCGCTGGCCTTTGAGGGTCGTGGATTCATTGACCGGGCGCTGGAGGCTTTGTTGCGCGGAAGGGAGCTTCTGGGCGACAGCCACCCCCTGCATCTGCGCATCGCAGCGCTCCATGAAAGGAAGAGGGATTACAATGCCATGATGGTCGAATACGTCAATTACCTTGTGGACCACCCCGGCGATGAGGAACGTGTGCGCGGCATCCTGCAGGACGCCATTGCCAACGACCCCGGCTTTGAGCGCAACGATGCCCTGCGTCGTCTATTGCTCAGCCGCACCCAGCGCGAGCCCGGCAAAGTGATGTATGCCGAAATGCTGTTGTGGCTGTCGTTACAGCAGCAAGACTTCAGGATGGCACTGATGCAAGCCCGCGCACTCGACCGCCGCCTGCAGCAAGAAGGCAAGCCGGTGCTGGAAGTGGCGCAGCTTAGCACATCAAACCACGACTATAGGGTTGCTGCCGATGCCTACAAGTATCTGCTTGATATGGGCACCGAAAGCAGGCATTACA
>SLDN01000016.1 GCA_007125275.1 Bacteroidales bacterium
CTTCCTGGGAATTTTTTCCTCTTTTGCAATGGTTTTAATTAGCACCGGGCCCTGGTTATACTTGCGTGCCAGGTTTACAAGTGCATAAATGGCGTATTGGGCTTTTTTTGACAGCATAACGGGGAACTTGAAATTCGATGGATCAAAGATAATGACATTCGTCCAACCGGGAAATTGCAGTTTTTTATCCTTTTACCTGGGTTTACTGGATTTTGTTTCCTTATTCATTTGTAAGTAAAGTAAAAATCACCAAAGAAACCAGCGGTTATAGCGCAATTGCCAAATCCGATAACTATTCAATACATGCGGAAGGCGATAGCTTTGAGCAGCTCAAAGAGAACATTCTTATTACCTAATTGGCGGGGGCTGACATTGTTTGGCACATCTGCAACAGAGTCAGTTTGTTTCAGTTCCAACAGACATTCGAAAATGCCGTGATCATAAAGACAACTTTTTGCTCAAAACCGCCCGGTCAAAAAGATATCCACCGTTCCGATCACATCCAACACATTGATTACTCCATCACCGTTCACATCCGCATTGTCAAAGCAAAAGGGTTCAGGCTCAGTTCCCAGGAAATAACCAACGATCGTGATCACATCAAGCACATCCACAACGCCATCGCAATTGGCATCTCCGGGGAGTAGTAAGTATTCAAGCAGAAAATCGATAAACAAAGTATCCCCGGTTTGCACCCAGGCATCTTCGAAAGTGTCGGTTTTGTATCCCTGCAAAGCGGCAGTTACGTCATGCATGCCTTCATGAACGGCCAGCACAAAGAATCCTGTGTTATCGGGTGTGGTATGCTGATTGCTGGCCGATATCAACACGTTTTCAGGAGTGCCGGGGCCACCATCCAGCGTTACCTGTCCGGCAAAAAACGCAATATCATCGTGGATGTTTACACCTCCAACCATCACATCATCAATGTGCCACCAGTTGATATCCCACGAGTCGCCATCAAAAGTCCAGGCAATCCTGAAGTCATCAGAGCCCACATCTTCATTATCAATTAAAATTGTTTCAACTGCTGAAGGCATATTAGCATCCGGATACGATAATATCTCTGTCCAGGTGTTGCCGCCGTCGCCGCTGGTTTCCACCCTGAGGGTATAGCCACCCTGGTAATCATTGATATAGTGTTTGAACTCAAGCGAAACATGCGAATAACCACCCGTGTCAACCGATGGTGTTATCAGTCGCTGAATGGCAACGGTAGAAGGGTTATAATGAAACCGTGTCTCAGGGGCAACTCCTCCGGCATGATTGGTGTTGCTGTGTTGCCAGTTGGTCTCCCCCGATGTAGAAGTTAATTCCCAGCCTTCAGGCAGCCATTGATCAAAACCCTCCTGGATAAAGTACTCTTGAATAGCTGAAGCGTGGATCTCTGTGAGAAAGGCATCATTACTGCCAATATCATCATTAGCGCTTATCGAAATCTCGAATTCAGCAATGTATTTATCAGGACAAGCCAGTGAGGCTGACGCAATGAAACTGAATGCTGTTTCTTCATCGGGGTTTAGGGTGCTGTGTGCGGCATGCCCCGGTGGATGCACCGTAACGTGTTGGCTGCCTGTACTCAGCTGTGCCTGCAGGTTGTTTATCGGAGTAACGCCCTTGTTTTTGTAGGATGCCAGTATTTCAACGGTTTCACCAGCTTCAAAAAGTCCATTATTATTACCATATTCGGCATCGCTTATCTCAAAACCATCGAAAACCAACGGCCCAACAACGTTGAATGTGTGCGGGTCATAGTGCCCGATATACGGGTGGTTTTCGCTTCTTCCAGAAGCATCTGCAGCTGTAATATAGTAGGATATTTCAGCGCCAATATCTTGTTGAGGAATGTAAGCCGTGTACCAATGGTCTTCGTCGTGAGTCATTATTTCATAGGTAAAATCCTGATCATTGGTGCGGTAATAAACCTTGAGCGAATCATCATAAACCGGTTGTCCGCTCATTGGGATGATGCGCGCCCTGATCTCGTAATCATGGTGCGCCTGCTGGTCTTCGAAAACAGGTTGATGATAAACATACAGCATTTCCTTGTCAGGAATTTCCCTGACGCGGCAATGAAGGGCATCGTTAGAGCTCCAGCCTCCGTATGGAATCCCAAAAACCTCATAACCGGGCATGGCCTCTTCAAATGCCTCAACGGCGGCATCATCCCAGGCACTGCCGTTAAAAGGCACAAAAACCCTGTTGTTCAGTATCAGCGAGTTGGTGTAGGGCTCATTGTTAGGCGTATAAACACGATAAACCTTGTAGGGCGTACCGTAAGATGATATCTGCGAACCGAAGAATTCCACTGCCAGTTCCGCATGATGATAGTAAGCATGATCAGGTGCCACCTCGCGTATCATGATCTTATCCGGCGCCAGGAACTTTGCCCATGTGTCAATGTGGCTCAGGCCACCGTGGATGTTGGGCACTACGTGGTAGTTTTCTATTCCAAGAAACAAATGCATGATGCTGTCAACCTGGGCTGGGGTAAAACCGAAGTTCACCGAATAAGCTGCCAGCGTTGATGCCGCTGCACCCATGCCGTCCGACATATAATCGCCGCCCGTATGTACCAGGCCCATGTGGAAATAATTGATGTTGTTCAGTTCGGCAAAAATGCCTGGGATGGCATTGTCATAGGGACGTGGCCTGTCGTATTCGAAATCCATGATTCCAAATTCGTTGTTGCTGTCGAAAATATACCATGGTCCATAATCCCTTGTCCATATCGAATTGGTTGGTGCGATGATGAAAGAGCAGTTATCAAGGTTAACACCGTGGTTCTGGTAATTATTTATGGCCTGTTGCTTCAGACCATGGTCTGCAACAATGGTAACAACCTCAACTTCTTCTGACATAAGTGCTATCAGCGAATATGGAATGCCAAGCGGATAACGAATCAATGCACCGCTCATGGGTTCAAACTCCGCAATATTGCGTGATGGTTGTGCAGGCGGATCTGTGGCCTCCCTGTCATGATCAATCTCATGCAACCGAAGTTTTTCTTCTTCGGTGAGCCATTTGGGCAGAAAGCCGTTTGGGGGTGTTTCCTGAGAGAATAGTAATTGTGTGCAAAACAACACAATAAGAAATAGGGGTGGCTTCATAATAATTGTTGGGTCTTTAACACCTTACAATAATATGAATTATTATGAAAACCATCTAACCTGCATTATGCAAACATCAATCTCTTGCCTTTTGGCTCAGGATTGGCAGTCTGTAAAAGGCTTACC
>SLDN01000120.1 GCA_007125275.1 Bacteroidales bacterium
GGTTAAAAGGATTCCAGATCGGTGGTGCCATGGTATCCAAAAAACACAGTGGTTTTATCATTAACGCTGGGAATGCAAGCGGTTATGATATTTTGCGCCTTGTTGATGAAATACAAAAGCGAGTCTTTAATGAGTTCGGTGTAAACCTTGAACTGGAACAAAAAGTCATATAATCGAATAACAGTGAATTATGAAACAACATGCATATATTATTAAAGGTGGCAGGCCTATCAGCGGGGAAATTACTTGTCATGGTGCCAAGAATTTTGCCACCAAGGCTATGGTGGCCAGTTTGCTCAGTAAGGGCTTAACCAGGCTTACGAATGTGCCACCAATTGGTGATATTGAAATTACCCGTCAGATGCTGGAATCCATTGGCGTAAGGTTTTCATGGGAATCATCCTCTGAGTTACACATTGATCCATCACAACTAAACAGTTACGAGGTAGTGCTGCCTCATAGCAGAAGCAACAGAATCCCCATATTGTTACTGAGTGCTCTTTTGCAACGATTTGAAAAGGTAAAGGTCCCTGTACTTGGTGGTTGTTCAATAGGGCTGCGTGGTGTTGATTTCCATGTGGGAGCCATTCGTAATTTTGGTGCAGAGGTGAGAGAGAACAAAGATGGATTTGAGGCGATCAGGCAAGGGCCCTTGCGAGGAACAAAGATCACACTGCCCTACCCCAGTGTTGGCGCTACGGAGAGCTTCTTGTACCTGAGTGTTCTTGCAGAAGGAACCTCTGTGATTTCTAATGCAGCCATCGAGCCGGAGATCATTGAACTCATCACCATGCTCAGGTCCATGGGAGCGATCATCTACACCGGCTCGGGTCGTGAGTTCCGCGTAGAAGGAGTGGCTGAACTGTCAGGATGCAATATGCATATCCTGGGCGACCGGATTGAAGCAGCCTCCTGGGCATCATTGGCCTGCGCATCCGATGGAGAGATCACTGTAAAGGGGGCTAAACCTGAAAGTCTTGGCAATTTCCTTTCCTATTACAGACAAGTTGGAGGAGGGTTTGATCTGCTGGATCAGCAAACGATAAAATTTTACAAGGCGAAGCCTCTGGTGCCTGCTGTTGTTGAGACAGATGTATTTCCGGGTTTTTCAACAGACTGGCAGCAGCCTTTTGCCATTTTGCTTACCCAGGCCAATGGCATCTCCGTGGTTCACGATACAGTTTATGAAAACAGGTTCGGCTATCTTAAAGCCCTCGCACGACTGGGCGCACAGGTTCAAACCACCACCCATTGCCTTGGTGAGCTCCCTTGCCGGTTCAAAGGCATGAACCATCACCATAGTGCTGTTATCAACGGCCCTGCAAAACTGCGTTCAAATAATATTCATATTGAAATACCAGATCTGCGAGCCGGGCTGGCATACGTGATTGCCGCCGCAATTGCTGAAGGTACCACGATTTTAACCGGCATCGACAACATAGAAAGAGGCTACGGCAACATCATTCCCAGACTGTCGAAGATCAACCTGGAGATACAAAAACAACTATTGTAGCCTTTGCCACTAAAATATTATTTTTACAATCGATGCACGCTTTGTTTTCCATGACTTTTTTCCGGGTGCACCGGGATTTTACTACTTTTGTTAAAAACATCATTATTTCTAACCCCAATAAAACCTGATAAAAGAATGAACAACGCATTGAGTAATTTGGAACCCAAATCATTGTGGAAGTATTTTGAAGCCATTTGTGGCATTCCTCACCCATCCAAAAAAGAAGAAGCCATTATTGCCTGGACGAAGGGTATTGGCGAAAAGCTTGGTCTGGAAACAGTTGTTGACCACGTGGGCAACGTAGTGATCCGCAAGCCGGCCACACCCGGCATGGAAGACAGGCAAACCATTGTTTTGCAAGGTCACCTTGACATGGTGCCGCAGAAAAACAACGACACTGATCACGACTTCGCGAAGGATCCGATTGAGGCATACATTGATGGTGAATGGGTTAAGGCACGTGGCACCACGCTGGGCGCTGACAATGGCATTGGTGTGGCGACTGCGCTGGCAGTGCTCGAAGCTGATAATATTGAACACGGCCCCATAGAGTGCCTATTTACCATTGATGAAGAAACGGGTATGACCGGGGCGTTTGCCCTTCAGCCTGATCTGCTGAAAGGAGACATTCTTATCAACCTCGACTCAGAAGATGAGGGAGAGCTATATATCGGCTGTGCCGGTGGTATCGACACCAATGCATTTTTCAATTACAGCGAAGAGGTTGTGCCGGCAGGACAAGAGGCATACAAGGTTGAGGTTAAAGGACTTAAAGGAGGACATTCTGGTCTGGACATCAAACTCGGGCGTGGCAATGCCATCAAGATACTCAACCGGTTGATGTGGCAGGCAGCCCGCGATCTTGGACTGCGTCTGTCATCCGTTGACGGCGGCAGCCTGCGCAACGCCATCCCGCGCGAAGCCTCGGCCATCGTTACCATCCCAAAAGACAACACAGAAAAGTTTGAGAAGATGGCTGAAGCCCTGCAGGCCATCCTGAAGAATGAGCTGGACGGCGTGGATCCGGGCATCAAGCTTACCGTATCCGCAACTGAGCTGCCCGGCACGGTAATAAAAGAAGAAATAAGTACAAACATATTCAATGCCGTGTATGCCTGCCCCAATGGCGCCATCCGATACATTGCAGAAATGCCCGAAGTAGTTGAAACCAGTACCAATCTGGCCATCCTGAAATCTGAAAACGGCAAAGTCGAAATCGCCACGCTGCAGCGCAGCTCCGTTGATTCGGCCAAGCAAGACCTGTGCAATATGATGCGTACCGTGTTTGAAATGGCCGGTGCTGAAGTTGAACAAACGGGCGAGTATCCGGGCTGGAAACCCAATGTCAATTCACCCATCCTGAAAACGATGAAAGAGGTATACCTGAAGCTGCACGGAAAAACACCTGCGCAAAAAGTTATACACGCAGGCCTGGAGTGTGGCATCCTGGGATCTGCGTATCCAAACCTCGACATGATCTCTTTCGGTCCAACCATCCGCAACCCTCACTCACCTGATGAAATGGTTAATATCAAAACAGTAGAACTTTTCTATGATTATCTCGTAGAAACATTAAAAAACGCCCCTGCAAAATAAATTTTACAACAGCTTCAAAAAAACCAGGAGCTGGCATCAGGCTTATTTATTTGCATTTGTCTTTTTTTATTTGTAAATTGCATATTAACCATAAACTCATTACACCCTAAAATTCAATATTATGAA
>SLDN01000092.1 GCA_007125275.1 Bacteroidales bacterium
CCGGACTCGTACTGGGTGCACAAGGAACCTTCTTTGCCAGGGTGCCCGACAACAATGTCAAGCTGATGACAGAAGTGCTTCTGGAAGCAGCCAAACACGACGGCACCTCAGTAGTGGAAATACTGCAAAACTGCATCATATTTGCCGACAAGGTCCATGAACATATCACCGACCGAAACTTCCGTGAAGACAGGCAGCTATTCCTTAAACATGGTGAGCCGATGACCTTTGGCAAAAACAAAGACAAAGGGATCATCCTCAACGGACGTCATCTCGAAGTGGTAGAGCTGGGCCAAAACGGCATCAACGAAAACGACCTGCTGGTGCATGACCAGTACACACAAGACCCAAGCATTCACAGGATGCTCGGCAGGATGAAAGCACCCGATTTCCCGGTAGCCATGGGCGTGATTCGTTCAGCCTCTTTTGACACCTATGACGACCTGACAGAAAAACAGATTGAGACGGCAAAGAAAACCTCAAAAATCCAATCAGTGAATGACCTGTTGCGCAGTGGCGACACCTGGGAGATTTAAAGAGGATATTGGCAGACAACCAACATCAACAGCCTCATGGGCATTGTGCAACGCGACAGCTTCCGCATTACCCTTATCTCCTATGCCGGAGCCGGCCTGGGGTATCTGAACAAAGTATTTCTGTTTACAAACTTCCTGGAAACTGAACAGGTTGGCCTGGCCAACCTGATGGTCACCATCGCGCTCATTTATGCGCAATTTGCGGCATTGGGCACGAGAAACGTGATTACCCGGTTCTTTCCGTTCTTCAGAAACAAAGAAAACCACCACAATGGATTTCTCTTCGCCATTATGGCGCTGTCGCTTGCAGGGTTTACCATAGCAACGCTGGTTTTTATTGCTCTGCAAAACCCATTTGCACAGCTTTACGGAAGCTCAAGCCCTTTGTTGGTGGATTATGCCTGGTACATCCTTCCACTGGCACTGGCCACGCTGTTTTATAACCTATTCGAGTCTTACCTGCGTTCACTGCTGAGCAATGTGTTGCCAACACTTACCCACGAGATCGTGCTGAGACTGTTTGTCACACTCGCCATCACACTGTTTGCCCTCGGCATCATTGCCTTCCCGCTTTTTGTTATCTTATATGTAATCGCCTACTGCCTGCCCGCAGTCATCCTGGTCTTTTACACTGCAAGCAAAGGCTGGCTGCTTGTCAGGCCACGGTGGACGCCGCTATTGCGCCGACTGGGAAAAATCATGATTGTGTATGGTTTATACTCGCTGCTGAGCAACCTCAGCAGCTTCCTGCTCGTTAGTATCGATGCCCTTATGGTCGCCGGCATGATCGATCTGGGCGCCGCAGGGATATATACCACCATGGTTTTCATGACCTCCGTGATCCTGATCCCCTACCGGTCGATGGTAAAAGTAGCCGCGCCACTGGTGGCCGGATACTGGAAAAGCCGCTCAATGGATCAGCTGCAAACCATCTGCCGCAAGGCAACAGCCGGAAACCTGGTGGTGGGGGCAAGCCTGTTTATGCTGATATGGGTGAACCTTGATGCTGTTTTTTATTTCATGGCACCCGAATATGTTGCCGGAAGATATGTTTTTCTTTTTCTGGGAATTGGAAAGCTCATTGACATGAGCGCCGGCTTGAATGCAACCATATTGAACAATTCAAAAAAATACAGGTATGAGCTGATCTTTACTGTTCTGATGCTGGCCAGCACGGTATTGCTAAACCTTTTACTCATCCCGCCCTATGGCATCAACGGCGCTGCGCTGGCCAGCATGCTCACGCTGACCCTCTTCAATGTGCTTCGCGTGGTCTTTGTTTACCGCCACTTCCGGTTAAAAGCATTCAATAAAAAAGATATTTTCGTACCGGCCATACTCGCCATCATTATGACAGCATCCGCCTTTGTTGACACAGGGCTGCATCCACTGGCAGATATGCCCATCCGCTCAGCCATCGCTGCAGGGCTATTTCTCCTGCCGGTTAAAATGCTAAAGATATCACCAGAAATGAATCAATGGGTGTTAGAAACCATTGCAAGCCTGCGAAAAAGGCTGTTTTAGCTAATCACAGATCAACCGGCATCAGTAAATATTCAGACAATATTAAGAGGGCGCTCTTAACCGTCTACTCAACGCCAGTGTTTACGACAACCTCTTTTACCCGGATAAAAAACTCAATGCTGTCATCTGCAAGCAGATTGCGCAGTTGATCAAGCTGCCCGCTCATCATTTGCTCCAACATTTGCCGCTGCTGGGCCGGCATCTGCTCTAACTCCCTCTCGAACTCCAAAAGGGCCTGCTGCGCCTCTTCCCGTTCGGCATCAGAAAGATGCTCTGTCAAGCCGTGAACACTGATGCTTGTCTCAAACGGGATAAGCATGCCGCTGATGTTGCGGTAATCCTTCATCCGCACAATGGGCTCAATCACCTGCACGCGGCCTTCTTCAATTTCCGCTTCGGCAGAAAACTTCATCTGGCGCAACACCCAGTCCTCGTCATCAAAATATAGACGCAGCTCACCCATCGGCTCGTCCACGTCATCAAAAGCATCCATAAAAACACGCATATCTTCAAGAAAGATAACATGGGTGTTCAGTCCATCAATGCTTTCCGATCCGGAATATGTGGCATTTTGCTTGAGATGTTCAAATATCTCTGCAGAAAAGAAGTCAGCATCAACCATCGGAGAGGTAGTGTGCATGCCCAATCCCGATATCGACCCCCAGAAGCTGTCCGTTTCGACCTGGCTGACGAAATAAGGGCGGCCGTTTTCGTATTGCTTTACATAATGCGTCGTGAATTGCTCCGTTACAATTTTATAGTCATCAACATTCCTGATCGACTGCTCATAATGCTGCCAAACCGTTTCAAGCACCTCTGCCGCTTGAGGATCTTTATACTGACCATAAATATTTATGGTGGAAAAAAACATGACAAATGCTGCCATATACAGACAAGTGAAGAATTTTTGGTTTATTTTCATCGCTTTTCGTTGTTTTTTGTGAAATTTGTTTTTTGTCTTGAAATAATTACGTTATTGTTATTCAAAAATAATAAAAATATTCATTCGATCCGTGTAAATGAAAGAAAGGGAATACAAATCCTTCAAAGTCAGCAGCCTCACTAATGACGACTTTGCCATGCAGGCACTGCGCTGGAGCGGCCTGCATTTTGGCACATCGGTGTATCTGAATTCCAACTCCAACGATCACGAC
>SLDN01000158.1 GCA_007125275.1 Bacteroidales bacterium
AGGTGGAGCTATCGTTTGATTCTCCGGATAGAATAAGCGGAGCTTGTCTTTTACGACCTCAGAGCCGCCTGCAAGCTCCATCCGGGTATTCCGCTCAGCCAGTTTCTTCTCAACATAAAACAATGACATCACACCGGCACTGTCAATGTTGTCCAGGTCAGAAATATCAACAACAAGGCTCTTTAGCTTCAGCGGCTTTGTAGCTTTTAGCACATTGCTGGCAAAACCGCCTGCCTCCTCGAAGGTAAGCGATTTGTAGAGATACAGGGTATTCTTTACCATTCGGTATTCGATACCGTTGTTATTGATTACACGAAGTTGCGTATTTTGCTGACTGGCTGGCATTATCTGATCAAATTAAAAACTTTTTGCCTCTGTTGAATTGTTATTTATCAGCCGAAGCCGGTTATTCTCTCCTGTGATCAGTTCTGACTTGCCGCATTTGCAAGGTGAAGCGGGTAAGCTCTTCGGCGAAAAGTTCGCTGACCGCAGCAGCAAAGAGGTTCAGGTTTCTTTGGGGAAGCACCTGGCTGCGGTCAGCAAAATGGTGCTGCAATGTCTCACCGGTGTGGGCATCAGTTAAAGAAAACTCTATGACCAGCCTGGCTTCAAAATCATCGGTCTGATGGTCTGCCTCCAGTCGGTGAACCTTGGTGTGCATAATATAATCTGCCTGCTCCGTTTGCCTGCCTGTCAGGGTTTCTTCAAATACTTGATTGGCATTGAAGAAACTGTTAACCATTGCGGTTAGTTTGCTGCCCGGCCGTTCGGCCCACTCATTGAACGAAAAATAGCGAATGCTGTGCGACTCTTCACGCAGAGCGATCTGGTAAGATGCATACGCGGGCGACATTACAACCTCTTGCACATAATAACGACCAGGTAAGGGGGTGAAATGCTCCGGCATATCTTCAAGCGCTGCAACAGGCAGTTCCAGCATAAAAAAACGGTTCTGGATGCTTTTGCTGCTGCGGCAAGCTGCAAAAAGCAAGGGTAAAATTAGTAAAAGCAATACTGTTTTTCTCATCTGTTTCTATTTTTTGATGATGGTCAGGGTAAATTTCGGCACACAGGTCAAGTCTTTAATAAGACTGCCGTCAATCCTCATCCAGCATCTTATCAGCGGCATCGTTTAGGCGGGGTCTTCTGACCAGCGTTGACGGGTTGCTGCTGATCTTGCGTGATGCCTCATTGAGGTTGAAGAGGGTTTCCTGTAAAAGCAACAGGTTGTCGGTTAGGCTCTCGGCGCCACGGTCGATATCATCTCCAACTCTGAGCAGGAGGTTCTGTGTTTCTTCCGTTGCTTTGGCCAGACTCTCAATCAGCTCATTGAGGTTTGTTTCCCTCAGCGTAAGGGATATCTCACGGAAGTTACCCAATATTTCGCTGATGGTGTCGCCCTGCATGATGTGATTGAACCTGGCTACAGCCATGTATAGCTCATCGCTCGTTTTGTCAAGACCGTCGCTGACCTTATTGACTGTCATCATAGTTTGCCTGATATCCTGGCGATTTTCGCTGATGATCTCATCGAGGCCGGCTATGGTATAGCTGGCCTGGTCGGCAAATTCCGATATCCGTTCGGCTGTTTCGCGAAAGGCAGCCATATTGGCAGGCTCGGTAAATTCCTGCAAGTTATTTAACACTTGTTCCACCTTGAATGCGATCACTTCAGCTTTCCCCGTGATATCTTCCTGTAACGACGACCCCTGCTGGATGTAGCCTCCTGGAGGCAAAAACTCAGCTTCCTGCGTCCCACCCCTGATCTCGATGGTCTTTAACCCGGTGATGCCCATTGCCACAATGTCGGCTACAGCGTCCATTTTAACCGGCGTATCTTCCTGAAGGGCAAGCTTGATGATGATGGTGTTCACATCATCCGGGGCAATGCCAATATCAGCAATTGACCCTACAGTGATCCCAAGAAACTTTACGGGGCTTCCCACCTCAAGGCCACTGACCGACACATCGCTGTATGCCACGTAATAATGATCCTTGCGTTCAAATAGTGCCTGTGCCCCAAAATAAACAACAAGCAGCAAAAGCAGCAGGGTGCTGACCATGATGAATATCCCAAGACGAAGTTTCTGTGCTCTTTTCATTGGTTTATATTTTGGTTGACAGGAAAAGCCCTGTTTATTGGGGTAACAGGTCAAGCCCTGTCAGTACGGTTATCCTGCTCTGTTAATCAGATTGCAATAATGATGTAAATATACACTTTTTCCGGCAAATAACAAAGACGGAAAGCAATGAAATTTTATGATGTTTCAGTTACAGGTCTTCCCTGGACAGCAAGATCAAACCGCTGGTGGCATGAGAGCCGAAGCCATCATCATCGGAAAAGATAAAATAGGCTTCGAGATCATCCCTGGCATCAACAAACTCAATGGCGGCATCCAGCCCCATCACCATGAATGCGGTGGCATAGGCATCGGCCGACATGGCATCGGAGGCAAAAACTGATACACTTAACAAATTATGTGTAACAGGATGACCGGTTTGGGGGTTGATGGTGTGCGAATATCGCTGACCATCCACCTCGTGGTAGCGTCGGTAATCTCCAGAAGTGGCCAGGCCAATGTCTTCTATTTCAACAAGGTAATCCCACTGCTGATCGGCAGCCATGTCTTCGGCAGGAATTTCCAGACCAATGCGCCACATGGTGCCATCTGGTTTTACGCCTTTTGCAACAAGATCACCACCGATCTCAACAAGGTAGGTGCTCACCCCCCGGGCTTCAAGGTAGTGACCGACAAGGTCGGCGGCATAACCTTTCGCGATGGCATTGAAGTCAAGCTGCACCCTTTCATCATCCTTGACAATACGGTCATTATCAAGCCTGACCTTTTCAAATCCTACAAATTCAAGCAGGCTATCCACCTCCTCAGGCGTCATCTGAGCCCTGTCAGCAAAGCCAAAGCCCCAGGCGTTCACCAAAGGGAAAACGCTTGCATCGAAAACACCATCAGTCTCCCGGAATATCTGCTTCGAACGCCCAAATACAACCTTAAAGTAATCATCCACATACTCCTCTTCGTTGCGGTTGACCCTTGATAGCAGTGAATTCGGATCATAGAAAGACAAGGAGCTGTTGAAATCACTGAACAAACTGTCGATGCCGTGCTGAAAAACCCTCCCATCCTCATCATAGTAAATAACGGAGTAGTAAGTGCCAAAAACAACACCGCGGATGTTCACCTGCTGCGG
>SLDN01000005.1 GCA_007125275.1 Bacteroidales bacterium
AGCACCTCGACCAGTATGTCATAGGCCAGGAGGATGCCAAAAAGGTTTTATCAGTTGCTGTTTATAATCACTACAAACGGATTAACCACATTGTGCCGGGCGAGGACGACATTGATGGCGTGGAGCTCGAAAAGTCAAACATCGTGATGGTTGGCGAAACAGGCACCGGGAAAACGCTCATGGCGCGCACCATTGCCAAAAAAATGCAGGTGCCGTTTTGCATTGCTGATGCAACGGTGCTTACCGAGGCCGGCTATGTGGGCGAAGATGTTGAAAGCATCCTGGTGCGATTGCTTCAGGTGGCCGATTATGATGTGGCCGCTGCCGAACGTGGGATTGTTTTCATTGACGAGGTTGACAAGATAGCACGCAAGACGGATAACCCTTCCATTACCCGCGACGTTTCGGGAGAGGGCGTTCAGCAGGCGCTGCTGAAACTGCTGGAAGGCGCTGTTGTTAACGTTCCCCCGCAAGGCGGAAGGAAGCATCCCGAACAGAAAATGTTACAGGTGAACACCCAAAACATTTTGTTTATCTGTGGCGGCGCCTTTGATGGCATAGAAAAAAGGATCATGTCGCGCATGCAAGCCAACGCCATTGGCTACGGCGCCAGGAAAAGTGGTCGCATCGACCGCGACAACATGCTTCAGTACATCGCACCGCAAGACCTGAAGAGCTTTGGGTTGATCCCTGAGCTGGTGGGCCGCATGCCGGTACTTAGCTACTTAAACCCACTTGACCGTAATGCCTTGCGGCAAATCCTGACCGAGCCCAGAAACTCCCTCATAAAGCAGTATGTCAAACTCTTTGAGATGGATAACATGAAGCTTGAAATTGATGACGATGTGTTTGATTACATTGTCGGTAAGGCCATAGAGTTTAAATTGGGTGCCCGGGGCTTGCGCTCCATCTGTGAGCTCATCATGCTCGATGCCATGTATGATATTCCATCTGCCACAGTTAAAACCGACACATTCCGTTTAACCCTTGAATATGCCCGTCAGCGGCTCGATAAAGCTGACGTTGAACGGTTTAGGGTGGCCTCGTAATCATTGCAGGCCTGTTTTATTTCTCTGAAATTTTTTGTATATTGAAGCGTTCTTATTGTATAAGAATGTTTTATATATTCCATTATGCGGTATCTCTGCGCCATTATTTTTGTTTTCTTTCTTTGGGGTGTCACGCAAACCTGTGCCGGCTCTGTTAAGGAGTCCGACAGCGTGATCAGGGGAAGCACTGTAGCTACTTATATAATAGCAGGTGACACCATATTGGTTATTGAGCTGGCACCTGTAGATGTGCTTGCACCACGGCAGTTTGAAAGCCGGCGTGAGGCACGGCGCTATGGCCGGACGGTGCGCAATGTGAAAGCGGCATACCCTTATGCCCGTTTGGCAGGCAATATGTTCAGAGAATACAGCGAAATTCTTCTTGAGATTGACAATGAACGCGACCGGCGCCGATTCACTGAAGCCGTTGAAAAGCAGATCAGGGCGCAGTTTGAAGAAGACCTGAAAAGCCTGACATTCTCACAGGGCTTGATACTCATAAAGCTTATCGACAGGGAAACCCAGCATACCTCCTATGAGATATTAAGAGAATTCAGGGGCGCATTTTCAGCTGTTTTCTGGCAGTCATTCGGGCGAATTTTTGGTTTTAACCTGAAAACAGCGTATGATCCTTTAGGAGATGACAAAATGATTGAGGAGATTGTGCAGTTGATAGAGGCAGGCCTGATATGATGTGTTTACTTTCCCCTGCCCTGCATGATAATCAGTGCCGTGTATATCAAGATTTTAAAATCAACGGCAAGTGACATATTCTCCAGGTACAAAAGATCGTACTTAAGCCTTTCGATCATTTCATCAACATTTTCGGCATAGCCATATTTCACCTGCCCCCAGCTTGTTACACCCGGCTTTATTTTTTGAAGGAGCTTGTAGTGGGGTGCTTTTTTAACAATCTGGTCGATATAGAATTGCCGTTCCGGCCGTGGGCCTACAAGAGACATATACCCCAGCAATACGTTATAGAACTGGGGAATCTCGTCGAGCCTTACCTTGCGCATAAACATGCCAAATGGGGTAATGCGCGGGTCATTCTCGCACGAGAGCTGCGGCCCGTTTTTTTCAGCATCTACGTACATCGACCTGAATTTGTGCATCATAAAAGGTTTGCCAAAACGACCAATGCGCTCATGCTGGTAAAAAACCGGACCTTTTGATGACAACTTTACCATGATGGCGGTAACAAGAAAAACAGGGGATAGCAATACCAGGCAGCTAATGGACACAACGATGTCGATAAAGCGTTTAATGGTTTGCTGCCACGCCGGTAATAAACCCGACTGTATCTGAATTAGCGGGGTTCCAAAAATAGAAGTCATCTTGACAGAACCCAATAAAATATCGTGCATTTCCGGGATGATCTTAACAACTACATCCGTAGAGTAAAGGTCTGTCAGAATATTGCTTATCTTTTTATTTTCACGTGACTCCAATGCAATGATGGCCTCTTCGATCTCATTTTGCTCGATGATATCTTTTAACTGGTCAACGTGACCCAGTCTTGGCAGGTGAGCCTCCAATGGATAATGATCGTGATCACTTACATTTACAAATCCTATCAGCTTATTGCCTGCTGAATGTTTTTGAGATGTCAATTCTTCTGTAATCTCAATGGCTCTTTTCTGGCTGCCAATAATAAGCGTGTTAAATCCAATTTTTCGCTGGTGTATCTTGCGAATGATTCTGGAAGACAGGATGAAACGAAAAGTAGCCGTGGTGGATATGTGGATGACCAGGAGCAATAAGAGTGACTGGTAGTAACCTTTGCCGGCTGTCACTGTTTGGTCAAGCAGGATTACGAAATATATCACCAAGACTCCAATTAACGAAATGAAGATGGTTTGTCCAAACTGCCCCAGGCGCGAACGCCGGAAGATTGAGCGGTATGATCCGCTGAGGTAATAAAGCAATAGCCAGAACAGTGGAATGATCACCAATCCCGGCACCAGGTTCTCTTCAATAAACAATTGCTCTTTGATGCTGTTTAATGCAAACCCGTTGTTGGCGCTCAATATATTGACAAACAGGAACCACGTCAATGCAGCAGCCAGAAAATCAAAAAAGACGAATTTTGTCAATTCAATCTTTTGTAGCCGTTTATCCATTTAGTGAAATAAGTTTGTAAGTCTTGATTG
>SLDN01000051.1 GCA_007125275.1 Bacteroidales bacterium
AAGAAAATTCCATGATCTCGTTGCCAGGCTCGCCTAACGCCTTAACATTGATCAGTTTGAAGCGCCGGCAAAATTTCCGGATGGTCTCATCAACCTTGCTGTCTGAAATATTGTCGGTCTGGCTGAGTATTTGAAGCAGGTATTCCCGTTTTCTTGAAAGTCCGAAGTTGAAGCGACTGATTATCATAAAAATCAAACTGATGAACAGTGTGCCAAAAATAGCTACTGCATACATTTTTACCCCTGCTGCAAGCCCTATGGTAAGAGCAAAAAAGATAAACATAATATCGATGGCGTCCTTTACTGCTGTTCTAAAGCGAATGATCGACATGGCACCGACCATCCCAAAAGCCCTGGCCAGGTTGTTGCCGATCACCATGATAACGATGGAGGTGATCATGGTAAGCATGATCATTGAAACAGCAAAGGAGGAAGAGTAGTTTAAGCCTTTGTAGGTATAGCGATACAGTAAAGAAATAACAGTGCCGCAAAGAAGGGCCACGATCAGGTTGAAAACAACATCCCTGAGGCTGATTGAAAGCGTGAAAATGTCTGCAAATTCGTTTACCATAACCTTGGCTATAAGTGGGTAAATGTTTTATTTACGTCATATCCGATCACATATTTTGACAATGCTTCATGGCGAAGCTTAAACTCATGCACGATGGATTTGGCCCATGATGGCATGTGATCCTCAAAATACTTGATTTCCATAATGAAATGACTTTTAAATAGGTAGCGCATCCCTTCCTCTGAATATAACTCGTTCAGCCTGGGGTAGTTTCTGCTCCTGATATTTTTGTCGAATGTGATCCTGTTTCCGGGGTTCAGCTTGCCGTGATAGGCTTCTCTTTCATAGCTTACCAGGGTGGTTGGAAGCATTGGTTTGAGTTTAAGATGAAAAAAAAACCGCCGGGCATCGTTCAGTGCATCTTCATGGGATTGTCCAAATCCTTCTTCGATGTAGGTTTCGAGAAGACCCGTGTTGAGCAGTTGCTCAAGGTGACTGTAAGCAACGCTGGCGCGGTTCTTGCTGATGCGATTGCCGGTTTTGCGTTTGATTTCCAGCACCACCATCTCATTCTTTCTGTTTATGTTGTACCCCCTGACCCTGAGTTTGCGTCTTTTCATCAGACCATCATGCTTTTCGTTGTAGTAAAGCAGATCCAGGCTGTCAAAATAGATGCTTCTTACAGTGTATTGCGGTATGCCGTTCCCATTGGCAGTTGCGACAATATCAGGCCTGACAAAGCCGTTGAAACGGCTTCGCAGATCATCCAACATATAGTTGGGTACCAAATATTTACGTTCATATCTGAACATTTCTGTTAGTTTTGGTATACCACCCTCGACTTCCTGGCAAGGTATTCAAACAAAGACACTTCGGGTGTGTGGATTCGTGCATCAACAACCAGGTTTGGGAATAATTCAGCCCGGGCATCGTCACCGGTCAGAAGAATTGTAATAAAAATTTTCGGCTGCCGGTTAATGAGCTGCACGCTGTTGTCCATGCCAATAACCTGACCTTTGTATTCCTTGTGGCTTTGCAGTGATGCGATCGTGACATCCTGACCCGTTTCGATGAATTTTGTTTCGAAGACATCAACCGGGGCAAAAACCAGCAGTGCGGAAAGGTCTGCCACTTTAATGACCGTATCCTCATTGGTCCCGGCAAGGTTTCTTTGTCGAATCAACTGTCCGCTGACAGGAGAAAGGATGTTCATCTCGGCGATGTGTTTCAAGAGTTGTTCCTTTTGTTGCTTCAGTGCGGCGATCCGGGCACGGACTACCCTGATTTCCTCTTCTTTTTCGCCGGCCAGTAAGGACTCGTAGTTCGATTTTGCAATGTCCAGCCGGTATTCTTTAACCCGGAGTTCATTGACTGCCAGCTCATATTCCTGCTGAGACACCAATTCTTCACTATGCAAATGTTGTATCCGTTCGGTGAGCTGTCGTTGGGTTTGTAGTTCCTGCCGGGCCAGCTCCACCTGGTCGAGGGCGATGCGAAGGGCCTCCGGCCTGTCGCCTGTAAGGTACACCTGCAGCAGGGATTCCTCGTATGCAAGGGCTCCTTGTTTCTCAAGAATGCTCATCTTGAGATCGTTGGAAACAACCCACGCGATGGTGTCACCTTTGTTGATGGCTTCATTCTGCAGGAGCTGTTCATTGAAAAGGAACTGGACAATATCCCCTCGCTGAAACTCCATCACCTTGTATTGGTTGAGGGTGCCGTTCAAATGGTCTTCCAGCAAGTTGACCAGTGTGCCATCGAAAGCCTTGTATAAACCCCATTCCTGTGCCGGCTTTATGATGCCCTTGGCGCGTATGCTGTATGGGATGTCAATATACAGAAATCCTGCAGTCAACAAACCCAGAAACAGAAGAATGCCCGCCAAAAGCTTTTTCATAATAGATAAAAAGTGTGCCTTGTTGCTAAAAGCACTGTTTGTCATATCCTGCAAAGATATGAATAATACGTGAATGCGCTATATATGTAGTCGATGGCGAGATCAACTCCTTCTTCCCAAAAAGATCATGATGTAGTATAGAAGGGTAGCCAGAGAGGCAAGTGCGGCAACGACATAGGTGAGTGAAGCCCACTTCAGTGCGTCTTTTGCATTGCTGTACTCTTCTCCGACTGTCATGCCGGTGCTGGTAAGCCATGACAGTGCGCGTTTGGTAGCATCAAACTCAACGGGCAGGGTAACGAAGCTAAAGAGTGTTGTTGCTGCAAACATAATGATGCCTGCCAATAAAATGCCAGGATAGGCTTCTACAGTGAGGATGCCTGCCAGCAGCACCCACTGCATATAACGCGAGCTGACACTGATCACCGGAACAAGAGACGAGCGCATCTGCAGAAAAGCGTATGCACGAGCGTGCTGCACAGCGTGACCGCATTCGTGAGCGGCAACGGCAGCGGCAGCAACCGATCGTCCCTGGTACACTTCAGGGCTGAGGTTTACAGTGCGCGAAGCAGGATTGTAATGGTCAGTGAGTTTCCCCGGAGTTGATATCACGCGAACACCCTCTACGCCACTTTCACGAAGCATTTTTTCTGCAATCTCGCGCCCGGATAAACCGCTGCGCAAAGGCATTCGTGAATATTTGTTGAACCTGGACTTCAATTGTGATGAAACCAGCCAGCTCAGCAACATAAATACACCAAAAATGATGAATATTCC
>SLDN01000056.1 GCA_007125275.1 Bacteroidales bacterium
AGCAGGTTGCCGGCTATGCCCAGGTTGCCGGCCGTGTTCAGGCCTTCTGCTTCTATGGTGAAAGCGTTGGCAGGTGCCCTGGTCAGCTCAATACGGGCAGTAAGGTACCCCAGACTGTCATCCATTTGCAAATCGAGGGGCGTGGCTTCCCTGAACTGGATATTGACAAAGCGATAATTACGCAGGGCAGCCAGAAAGCTGTGGGTCTGATCAACACTGCTGATGCGGTAAAAGGTGCCTTGCTCAAGCATAATGTTTCCGGCAATGGCACCCGGCCGGATTCGCATCTCGCCATCGTGGATGAAAGTGTATCGATACGAAGCCCCATTGTTCTCAATGACATACAGGGTCGTGTCAGAAAACAGTAGCTGTGGCGATAACCTGGAATACTCCGGAAATATGTGTATATCCTTGATCATGTATCTTCTGTGTAAGCGCGTAGCCTCCGCGGAACCGCCCGGTGCAGAAGTTGATCGGGGGTTGTTGATCACCAGCTCAATGTCGAGCAGGTGACTGTTCAGGGTGCTGTCGACACGAAAAAAAATATAGTCACGCGAAAAGTTAAAAAAGCCTTCATCTTTTAAGTGCCGCGTGAGTCTGCGGCGCTCATTTTGCAACAGGTCAGCATCGTAGGGTTCACCTTTAACGATCAAGGAGTTGATCGTGTCAGCATAAACAAAACCAGCGAGATGCCGGTCAGGAATGGTATACGCAATGTTGCGGATTCTATATGCCTCACCGGCCTTGACAGTATAGGTAACAGCTGCTCTTCTCCTTCGAAAGTTCACATCATAATCGATGCTGGCATTAAAAAAACCTTTGTTATGAAGGTATAATTCAAATTGCCGGCGGGTCTGATCTGCAAGCACCGGACTAAATATTACCGGCGGTTCGCCAATGGTGGTTTTCATCCAATGCCGGATGCGGTTCTCCTCGCGACGATCGGCATATTGATAAACATTCAGGTGAAAGCGGTAGAACCCAAAAAGCCTGCGATTGGGTTCTTGCCTGATATAACTTCGCAGTTCCTGTGCATCAATCCCATCATCTTTAGTTATGATGCGGTTGCGGGTAAGAAGGTATTGCTCCTCAGGGATATTACGGGTTGGCATGCACGACTGAAATGACAGTGCCAGGAAAATAAGCAAGAAAATGGTAAGCCTGGTGCCGGATTTCACAGTATTCGCTTTTCAGTGTAATTATGATTGCAAATTTAGGCATTTTGTATGTAAGAAAAGGTCACGATTCCTGATTTTGACAAAAAGTGTCTGTAATCCACTATACTCGATATAAAGTCTGTTTTTATAATGAAGAAGTCATTTTTTTATTTTTTAAAATATGGGTGGTATTCTTTTTATTATGTATATTTGCCTCAGGTTAATCGCTGTTTTGTATAATATCAATGGTTCATTCCGGTTTTGATAATTATGCCGAAGCTGAGAGCCAATCCCCCTTTTCAATCAATGGATAAATGCGTTAACAGGGGCATCATCGACTGAAGAAAACCGGAATTGAATATTTGAAATCCTTAATTGTTAGCATGACATTCATACAATCCATATCAGGAATACGGGGAAGAATGGGCGGCTTTGCCGGCGAGGGTTTGTCTCCGGTAGATATTGTTCGTTTTTCGGGGGCTTACGGGATGTGGTTAAAAGACCGCAACTCAGATGAGCATATCCGGGTTGTCGCAGGTCGTGACGCCCGCGTTTCCGGTGAAATGGTAAACCGCATCCTGGTATCTACCCTTCAGGCGATGGGCATTGACGTCATTGATGCAGGTGTTTCCACCACACCCACCATAGAAATGGCAGTGATTCATCATAAAGCCCAAGGTGGCATTATCATCACGGCATCGCACAACCCGATGAACTGGAATGCATTGAAGCTGCTGAATGAAGATGGCGAGTTTATGACCTCTTCACAGGGAAAGGAAATGCAACGGTGGATGGATTTCAGTACTTTTGAATTTGTTCATTCCGGCAAGTTTGGAAAATATACTGAGGACGATTCGCTTCTTGAGATGCACATTGAGAAAATTCTGGAACTGCCTTTGGTAGATTCGGATGCGATCAGGGCAGCCAACTATACAGTAGTAATTGATGGCATTAACTCATCGGGTGGCATTGCACTTCCTGTTCTCCTGGCGGCTTTGGGCGTTAAAAACGTTTTTGAGATCAATTGCGAACCCACGGGGCATTTTCAGCACAATCCTGAGCCCCTGCCGGAGCATCTGCAGTCTTTAGCCGACGAAGTTGTTAAAACCGGCGCCCACGTTGGTTTTGCTGTTGACCCCGACGTCGACCGTTTGGCCATCGTTCAGGAAGATGGCGGTTTTTTTGGAGAAGAATACACTTTGGTGTCAGTTGCTGACTATGTGCTCTCCCATACCCCGGGCAACACCGTTAGCAACCTTTCTTCCACGCAGGCTTTGGCAGATGTTACGGCAACCCGCAATGGCCAACACTTTTACTCACCGGTAGGCGAAGTGAATGTGGTTGCCGCCATGAAAAAGCATAAGGCAGTGATCGGGGGTGAGGGAAATGGTGGCGTCATATACCCTGCGTTGCACTACGGCCGTGACGCACTCGTCGGCATCGCACTATTTTTGACACAAATGGCAAAAAGCGGACTGACCTGCCGAAAACTAAAGAAACAATATCCCGAATACCATATCTCGAAAAATAAAATTGAGCTTTCACCTGAAACCGACATAGATCGTATCTTTGAAAAGCTGAAGGAGAAATACCGGAAACAGGAAACTGATATTGCCGATGGATTGAAGATATGGTTTGACAAGGAATGGGTGCACTTGCGTACCTCGAACACAGAACCAATTATCCGGCTGTATGCTGAAAGTGACAATGAAGTCAAGTCTGAGAACATTGCCAACAACATCAAGAACGACATCAGCGAGGCACTGAAAGATCTGTGATAACCTGCAATGCCCTGTCAATCGTCTCTATTTTGTTTATTATGAGTGTCAGGTGGCTGTTTGCTTCTTTGATCTTGCACAGTCCTGCATTCATTTGTGCGAACTGCAGTATGCGTCCAAAGGCTTCACCCTGGTAATAATCTGAACGTTCGCTGTCCGGCAGATAGGCGATGATTTTCCCCTTTTTCAAAATGATTTTCGTGATCCCCGCCTTTTTGGCCCTCCACCTGATCCTGATCACATTCAGCA
>SLDN01000122.1 GCA_007125275.1 Bacteroidales bacterium
AACCTGAGAAGGATGCGTTATGGCTCTGTTGCAGGTATATTGCTGACCCTGACACATATCGTATATTTTTTTGTCAACCTGGAGAATCCCGGCACAGCAAAGTTTACCTGGCAGCTCAGCCTTATCGTTTCTCATAGCTATTTGCTGACCATTTTTGTCTTTAATGGTATATTTGTTTTTTTGCCCAAAAAATATGGCATAATATCAGAAGGGGCAGGCTGGCGACTTCTTTTCATTACGATGGTAGGCTTGTTGCTTGGCGGTATAGCCATTACTGTTATTGACCAGCTGGTTATCAGCGCAATAACCCCATTTATCGTACTGTCTCTTGCCGTTGCCCTCATTTTCTTATTCCAGCCTTACAAATCTATTTTGCTGTTTTCACTGGCATATGCATTGCTGTTCTTCACCTTACCCATCACCCAGAATGATCCTGATGTACTGATGTCATTACGGATAAATGCGTTATCGATCACCGTTATCAGCATATTATTATCGATAGTTCTATGGCGCACAAACAAAAAAAATTACCTTCAGGCACTCATCATTGAAGAACAAAAGATTGAGCTGGAACAAGCGAATGCAGAGCTTGAAGATCGGGCACGGGAATTAAGTGAAATCAATGACACCAAAGACAAGTTTTTCTCCATCATAGCCCACGACCTGAAAAGTCCTTTTAACGCTGTGATGGGATTTACTGATCTGCTTGCCGACCAATTAAAGCAAGAGAACTATGATGGGCTGAAAAAATATGTCTGCAATATTCAACAATCATCCCACCTGGCGATGGACTTACTGAATAACCTGATGGACTGGGCCAGATCACAGACCGGCAGAATGGCTTTTGAACCTGAATATATCAACTTGCTTACTATTGTAAATGAAACGCTGGCATTTTTGGCCGATACCGCAAAGAGTAAATCAATTACGATTGCCACAAAAATTTCTGACCCGCCTACTTTATTTGCAGACAACAAAATGCTCTCCAGTATTTTACACAACCTGATCAGCAATGCGATTAAGTTCACACCTGCCGGAGGCAAAATATCGATCAAAAGTGAAAAACGTGCCGGAGAGACACTCATTTCTGTCAGCGATAACGGCATCGGCCTAAGTAAAAATATGCTTCAGGATCTTTTCAGCATTGATAAGAACACAAACAGACAGGGAACTGACGGGGAGCCTTCGACCGGACTCGGACTTCATCTCTGCAAAGAGTTTGCAGAAAAGCACAATGGCACGATATGGGCCGAGTCAACAGAAGGCAAAGGCACTACATTCTATGTGTCCTTACCTTCAGAAAAGGAATAATTGTTTCTGCAAAAATTTCTTCCGTAACAAGTCAACCACATCGGTTTGCACCGAATTATCCCAGTTTTCCTGTATCATGATGGCAGCCGTTGCCCCGCGGACATAAACATTAACAAGACCGGAATGACAAGCTGTACGGGAAACAACATCTGAGACTGCCGCTGTAATGTCGTATAGACCCTCACGGGCAACTGTGGGTATTTTCTCAAAAAGAGAGAGATTGCTTCAAGAAAAGCACTTCGAAACTTCAACAAATGCCACAATATTTTAAATTGATTCAATAAAATTCCTAATTTTAGGGTTTTTATTACACAGCCATTTTTCATACACCCAAAGCTGCAATAAAACGTTATGCCGCAATCACTTAAACATCCTGATGAGCTTTTTCAGGAAAATGAAAAACTTCGCAAGGAAAATGAAATGCTGAAGGCATTGCTCCATAGCCAAAAGGAAAGCAAATCTTTGGGTTGGACTGATAGCAATAAGACAACTCCCTGTGCACACGAAGAGGCTTACAAGCTGTTTATTGAAAATGCCCCTGACGGCATCGTTGTTGTCAATGAACAAGGTCTGTATATTGAAGCCAATGCAGCCACGGAAGGAATCACGGGATACAGCAAAAAGGAGCTGATGGGAACACACGTGAGCGAAATCATTGTGCCGGAAGAGCGAGAAGCAGCAATGCAACATTTTAAAACAGTGTTGAATACCGGTGAGGCTGTTGGCGAATATCGCTTCAGGCACAAAAACGGTGACATACGGCACTGGTCTGTTAAAGCCGTAAAAGTTGCCGACAACCGCTTTCTTGGATTTCTCTCTGATATTACCAACCTGAAGCGCTATGCCTTACAACTCGAAAACATCATTGCTGAAAACAAGAAAACTGAGCAAGCACTGCAAGAAAGCGAAACCCGTTTCAGGCTCATCCTTGAAAACATGCCCATACTGTTGAATGCCTTTGATGAGAAAGGAAATTTCATCGTATGGAACAAGGCTTGCGAGCAAAGCACAGGGTATACTGCCGATGAAATTATTGGCAACCCGAAAGCAATGGAATGGCTGTATCCCGACCCTGAAAACAGGCAACATGTGATTCGAATGTCAGATGACCCAAACGCCAATAAAAACACTTTTGAGCTCACAACAAAGAGCGGCAGCAAAAGAACAATCACCTGGTTTGACACTTACCATTATTTTGATATCCCCGGGTGGGCCTCCTGGGGTTTGGGGCTGGACGTAACTGAACGAAAAAAGGCAGAAGAAGCCTTGATAGAAGCCAAGGAGCGTGCGGAAGAAAGTGACAGGCTCAAAACTGCCTTCATCAACAATATTTCACATGAGATAAGGACCCCGCTAAACAGCATTCTTGGCTTCGGAAAGTTCCTGGCAGAACCCGACCGTTCCCAAATTGAAAGACGCAAAAATTATAAATTCCTTGAAAACAGCAGCACACGGCTGCTGCAAACCATCACGGATATCATGGATGTATCGCTCATCACAGCACATAGCATCAAAGCAAATAAGCAAGAGTTTGAAGTTAAGACTTTTCTGAATGATGTATTGATAAAAACCCGGAAACGGGTATCAACAAAAAACATCCTGGTGAACATCGAAATTCCTGAAGCCGATAACGAACTTTTAATGCTCTCAGACAAGGAGTTGCTGACAAAAATCTTTGACCACTTACTCAGCAATGCTGGGAAGTTTACACAGCACGGAAGAATCACCTTTGGGTATAAACACATTCCCGGGTACCTGGAGTTTTTTGTTGAAGACACTGGCAAAGGCATAGCGGCTGACATGCAGGCAAAAATTTTTGACGCATTTGCACAAGAAGACATATCCGTTACGCGGGGATACGAAGGCAGCGG
>SLDN01000179.1 GCA_007125275.1 Bacteroidales bacterium
CACAAGCTTCTGCTGCTGGCACCGATGGTAAAAGGCCGAAAAGGCCATTACCGCGAACTGTTTGAACAGATTCGCAAGCAGGGTTTCCTGCGAGTGCGCGTGGATGGTGAGATCAAGGAGATTGCTCCCAATATGAAAGTTGACCGTTACAAGGTGCACGACATCGAAACCGTTGTTGACCGTCTGCTTGTTGATCTGAAGAAACGTAAACACCTCAAAGCGTCGTTGCAGACTGCCCTCAGGTATGGCAAAGGGATGGTCATGGTGGTTGATGAAAAAGATGGCACAGTACACCACTTCAGCAAAAACCTGATGTGTCCGGTTTCTGGCATAGCCTACAAAGAGCCCGAACCCAACACTTTCTCGTTCAATTCGCCTTATGGCGCTTGTCCGAATTGCAACGGTTTGGGCACGGTAAGCGAAATGGATGTTTCAAAGATCATCCCCAACCCTGGTCTGTCGAGCAGGCAGGGGGGCATTGCCCCGATGGCCAAGTCGCGCAATGCCTGGATCAGCAAGCAAATGGAGGCCATTGGTCTAAAATACGGCTTCGATCTCGACACGCCCATCTCCGAAATCAGCGAAGAGGCCATCAACACGATCTTTTACGGATGCGATGAGGTTTTCAAGGTCAAGAATGAAAGCCTGGGTGTCACCAGCACGTACAGCCTGAACTTCGAAGGCATCATCCACTTCATCCGAAACCAATACGACGACAGCCCTTCCGGCTCCCTGCGACGCTGGGCATCCGGTTTTATGCGCCAGAAGGCCTGTCCGGAGTGCAATGGTCAGCGCCTGAAGAAAGAGTCGTTGCATTTTCTGATCGACAACAAAAGCATCGCCGACTATGCTGAGATGGACATGATCAGGCTGAAAGAGGAGATGGAAGCCTTGCCCCAACTGTTGGATGAGCGGCGCCTGCGCATCGCCTCTGAGCTGTTGCGGGAGCTGAGCCTGAGATTGAGTTTTTTGCTGAACGTGGGACTGGATTACCTTTCGCTAAGCAGGCCGGCGCGCAGCCTGTCGGGCGGCGAGAGCCAGCGCATCCGCCTGGCCACACAGATCGGCTCGCAGCTCACCGGCGTGCTCTACATCCTCGATGAGCCCAGCATTGGCCTGCACCAGCGCGACAACCACAGGCTCATCGATGCCCTGAAAGATCTGCGCGACATCGGCAACTCCGTCATCGTCGTAGAGCACGACAAAGATATGATCCTGGCTGCCGACTACGTGGTCGACATCGGGCCGGGTGCCGGCGCCAACGGCGGCGAGATCGTGGCCACCGGGACGCCTTTGCAGCTGATGCAGCACGCTACGATCACCGCCGAATACCTGAACGGCAAAAAAGAGATACCGATACCGCTCCAGCGACGTCAGGGAAATGGCAAAGAGCTGAAACTGACCGGCGCATCCGGTAACAACCTTCTGGATGTCGATCTGCTATTGCCACTGGGCAAGCTGATCTGTGTCACCGGGGTGTCGGGCAGCGGCAAGTCTTCCCTGATCAACGAAACCCTTTACCCGGTGCTGAGCAGACACTTTCATCGCTCCGAGAAGCCATCGCTGCCATATAAAAATATCAGCGGGCTGGAGCATCTCGACAAGGTGATCGAAGTGGACCAGTCGCCGATTGGCCGCACGCCGCGGTCGAACCCCGCCACCTACACCAAGCTCTTTGATGAGATCAGGAAGCTGTTTGCCGCCCTGCCCGAGTCGCAGGTGCGCGGCTACAAGCCCGGCCGCTTCTCCTTCAATGTGAAAAGTGGGCGCTGCGAGTCATGCCAGGGTGGCGGCGTGCGCGTCATCGAGATGAACTTCCTGCCCGACGTGCACGTGCATTGCGAGACCTGCCAGGGCAAACGCTACAACCGCGAAACCCTTGAGGTGCGCTACAAGGGCAAGAGCATCAACGATGTGCTGGATATGAGCATCAGCCAGGCCATGGAGTTTTTCGAACACATCCCCTTCATCCTCAATAAGCTGAAAACGCTCAACGATGTTGGCCTGGGCTACATCACGCTGGGGCAAAGCAGCACCACGCTGTCAGGCGGCGAAGCACAGCGTGTCAAGCTGTCGGCTGAACTGTCGCGCCGTGATACCGGAAAAACGCTTTACATCCTTGATGAGCCTACTACCGGCCTACATTTTGAAGATGTGCGGGTGTTGATGGAAGTGCTCAACAAACTGGTTGACAGGGGAAATACCGTACTCATCATAGAGCATAACATGGACGTGATCAAAGTGGCAGATCACGTCATAGACCTCGGCCCCGAAGGCGGTTTGCGTGGTGGTAAGATCATTGGAGAGGGAACACCCGAATCATTGGCCCGAAGCAATAAAACCTTCACTTCCAAATATTTGCGTGAGACTTTAGAAGAAAACGGCCTGACCTCAAAATGGCAGGTTGAACTGTAGGTCGTTGAGTATCACCCAGCGGTCATTTTCCAGATCCAGGGAGAAAAAGTACAGTTTGCTGGCACGCAACACCGCGATCGTGCGCTTGTCGTATGGGATGATGCCTTCAAAACCATCAGGTAAAAGAAGCACATAAGGGTCATAATCCATAAACTCCCATCCCTCATCAGGGGTCAGATAATACATGCCGAGCTTGTGGCCATCGACCACGGCAATGGTCATATCGCCTGCAGGATAGTAGGATGAAATGCCGGTGGGGATCACAAAACTTGCAGTAGCGTCGTATTGCCATGTTTTGTCGTAGAAGTAATAAAAATCCACAATGCCATCATTTTCAATGCCAATAACACCGATTTCCCATGGCATCTTCATCGTTATGAGCCGATCGAATTTTTTAGGGAGATCGAAGCTGAGATATTCCTCCTGCCGCCATTGATTGAAGGCATCCAGCCGGTAAAAAATGAGTTTTTTGTCTTCTGCAACGGCAATCGTGCCCATGCCCATTGCCAGCACGCCACGGTTGCTTTCAGGAATGTCGAAGCGCGAGCTTTCATCCGGCAGCCAGCCATCATCTTCACCCGGATAATAGATATGGATGCTGCCTTCATTGATAATGCCAACGGTTCCCATGCCCGGTGCCAGGATATGCTGCGCCTTTGGGTTATGTGTCTGCTCAAGATTTATGTCAGAAGGCAGCTCCTGCCGGCCACAGCCTGCCAGGAGAAGGAAAAAAATAGCAAAATATAGGGC
>SLDN01000027.1 GCA_007125275.1 Bacteroidales bacterium
ACCATAAACCATAAACCATAAACCATAAACCATAAACCATAAACCATAAACCATAAACCATGCTATACAACTTTCTCAAAACAGCCATTCGCTTCTTACAAAAGAACCTATCCTTTACAATAATAAACATCATCGGTCTCAGTGTGGGCATTTCTGCATTTCTGTTGATCGCTCTGTTTTTGCAGCACGAGCTGTCGTTTGACAAAAACCTGCCGGATGATGTGAAGCTCTACAGGTTGGTAGGCATTCAGGAGCCTCCTGGTATTGATATTCAACATGTGGCCATTACCAGTGGTGGCTGGGCGCCCTTCCTCAACGAAAATGTGCCGGAGGTGGAGGAAGCTTTCCGGCTGATGTACGCATCATTTACACTCGATGTTGATGGGGAAGTATTTCGTGAAATAACTTATTTTTCAGAGGGGCGGGCTGCGCACTATTTTGGTTTTCCGGTGATCAGCGGTGGCGATGAATCCACGATGCTTGCTGAGCCCAATACGGCCATCATCAGCAGGGACGCGGCAATGCGTATGTATAAGCAAGAAGATGTGCTGGGCGAAACGTTTAGAAACAACGGTCAGCCATATCGCATCACAGGTGTTTTTGATAATGAGGGTCAAAAAACGCACCTGAGTTTCGACGTGCTGTTATCCCTTAGCACGGTAGAATACGATTCTCCCTGGCTCTTGTATCTTGGCAACAACAGCGTCGCTACTTATATGGCATTGCCGGTCATGGCCAATATCGAAAATGTGGAAAGCATTATCAATCGGCATTATGAAAGTGAAAACACAGGTGAGTCGGGTCACAGCTTCATGAGGAACACATTTTACCTGCAGAATGCCGGAGATATTTACCTGCGTTCCGGTCATATCAAGTTCCAGATGTACACGGACAGTGGCAATATGAACAGCGTGTATGTATTTTCGCTGGTTGCCTTCCTGGTTTTGGCCATCGCTTGCATAAACTTCATCAACCTTTCCACTGCCAATGCGGCCAACCGGGCGCGTGAAGTGGGCATGCGCAAGGTGTTGGGGGCCAGTCGCGACAAGCTCACAATGCAGTTTATTGGTGAGTCGATGGTGCTCACATTTGTTTCTATGGTTTTGGCCCTGCTGCTTTTAGAGTTTATGATCCCGGAGTTTAATACCCTGTTGGGCACACCCCTCAAAATTGATTTTATCTACAATCCGCTTTTCAATATTGGGCTCTTGCTCATTCTGGTTTTTGTGGGATTGTTTGCCGGACTCTACCCCGGTTTGTTTATGTCGCGCTATCAGCCCACCGAAGTGCTGAAATCGCAGTCTTCTTCCGGCAAGCCTAAGGCAGCATGGCTGCGCAAGGTGCTGGTGGTTTTTCAGTTCGCCATCTCTACGGCACTTATTCTCTCCACAATTGTGGTCTTGCACCAGGTTCGGCACATGCAGGCCAAAGACCGCGGCTATGATCCGGAAAATGTAATGTTTTTATCTTTTGATGAAGGGATTGGTTATGAGCGACTGGATGGTTTCAGAAGACATTTGGAGGGACTACCCGAGGTAAAGGCAACTGCTATTGCCAGCAATTACAACGGTGTGGCAGGCAAACAAAGCTATATCGAAGTACCTGATTCGGTGCCTGTGCAATTGATGTGTCGCTACGGTTATGTAGATCCTGATTTTTTCCCAACCATGGGCATTGATATTATTGAAGGACGCAACTTCAGTCACGATGCTGCCACAGACCCCTATCAGGCCGCCATTATTAACGAATCAACACAGCGTGCCCTGGGCTGGGATGATCCCATCGGCAAACGCATCCGCAATCAATACCATGATGATTATGATTACTTTACCGTTGTTGGCGTGGTCAGTGACTACCACTTTTACAATGTAAGGGTGCCGATTGCCCCTGCTGTGTATCTTTTCCAGAAAGACCGTGTGGCTGTGATCAACATACGCTATTCGGCAGATGACTCACAGGCTTTTCGTGAAAAGATAGAGGGGGAGCATCTCGCGTTTTTTCCATCGGAGGTTTTTCGCAGCAACTTTGTGGAAGATGTGCTTGCTGCCCAGACGCGCACGGAAGAGAATACGATGAAGTTGTTTTTGTGGTTTTCTGTGCTTTGCATTGTGATCTCCTGCCTGGGTTTATTTGGGCTCACATCTTACATGATGAACCAGCGCCGCAAGGAGATCAGCGTACGCAGGGTCTTGGGTGCCAGCGTGACCGGCATCAACCTGATGCTGGTGGCAAGCTTTTTGCGCATCGTGCTTGTTGCCGTGGCCATCGCATTGCCAGTAACCTACCTGATCATGGACGGCTGGCTCGACAATTACCCCTACCGCATAGGTATCGGGTTGCTGCACTTCGCAGTCTCATTACTAATCATAATGAGCATAGCCACTGCGACCGTTCTGTATTACTCAACACAGGCAGCGCGTAGGCAGCCGGTTGATAACTTAAAGTATGAATAGGACGTTATCACGAAAACAGAAAAGATACCATGACGTTACGCTGTAACCCCAATCCTTTGCTTTACAGAGTTAATGAAACCCGGAATATGCTCACTCCAGTATCTTTATCATTTCCGTTTCACTGAATAACCTGAACGGGTCATTGGTACCGATCAGGTCGGTGGCCAGGTTTGTCTTTTTTTGCTGTAGCTTCAGGATTTTTTCTTCTACCGTGTCGCTGGTGATAAACTTGTAGGCAATCACAGGTTTCTGCTGGCCAATGCGATGCGCACGACTGATGGCCTGTTGTTCTACCGCCGGGTTCCACCAGGGGTCAAGCAGCAGCACATAATCTGCCTCGGTAAGGTTCAATCCGGTTCCGCCGGCTTTTAGAGAGATGAGAAACAGATTCTTTTCAGCATCTTCACGAAAGGCGCTGATCGCCTGCTGTCGCTCCAGTACGTTTTGGGCGCCGCTAAGGTAGGCATACCCCCAGTTTGAAGCGTCGAAAAAGTTGCGATATAGCCTCAGGTGCTTCACAAACTGCGAAAAGATCAGGAGTTTATGCCCCTCTGCTCTCAGGTTTTCAATGATACGGATCGCTTCGCTGAATTTGCCGGATGGCTCAAAACCGTTTTCATTATCGGTTAAAGCCATGTATGGATCAGCAGCAGCGGCTGGATCAGGTGTGCCTTTCTTTGATGCGAGGCTGGGGTGGTTG
>SLDN01000121.1 GCA_007125275.1 Bacteroidales bacterium
AAACCATTAATCCATATAATGCCTGACAATTGTGCGTGCGACACCAGTACGATGACAGCCCAAGTGCTGTCACTACATGCGACCCTGGAGAGTTTATGCTGGCCGGTCAAGCCCGGCCAATACAGTCACGCTTCCAAGGAGATACGTCATCAATCAGTAATTAGAGATTAATTAGAAATTAGAAATTAGAAATTAGAAATCAGAAATCAGAACCCACCAGTAACCTGTAAATATGAATCCTGAACCCTGAACCCGTAACTATGAACCATGAACCCGTAACCTGCATCTTATGAAACAAAACAACCTTCGCCTGATCTATGATATCCTTGTCAGGCCCGACGCATTTTTTGAGAAAACAGGTGCCGGCGTAGATGATGCCAGGAACCTCATCGTGTCTTATGGAGCGCCCTTGTTTGTGCTGGCGGCGGCTGGACGCATGACCCGCATCATGCTGATCAGGGCTTCAGAGGATACAGCCTTACCCGGTGATCAACTGGCCGGAATTTTTATCATCACACTTGTAGGATATACTTTATCAGTATGGTTTGGTTCATATATTATCAGCCGCCTTGCCAAAAGCTTTCAAACCGATCAAAACAGAGACAATATTATGCTGCTGATCATGCTGGCCTACACCCCCTTCATGCTGGCCCAACCCCTGGCTGCCATTACGCCTTCCATGAATCCGCTTTTGCTGCTTGGACTCGCTTATTCTGTTTTTCTTTGCGGAAAAGGCGCCGGCTCGATGCTGGGAACCCCCGGGGATAAAGTTGTCGGGTTTACGCTGGTGAGCTACTTTGTCGTATTAAGCATCTCCCATTTAAGTATGCTGTTGCTCTCCGAATTGTTTATCTTTGCAGGGTAATAATTGAAAATATTTATGCGAATACAAGATAAGAAATTGCTGTATGTACTGCCGGTTTTCGTAGTTGCAGCAATATTGGTTGCTTTTGTTTTTTTGAAAGAAGATGAAGCTGGGCTCAATGTTGAATATGAAGACGTTTCTGAATTAGCTGAAGAGGTGTATGTAGAGCTCGATGAGTTTGGCTTTCCGCTGGACGCATACAGGGTGGAGCAGGGTGTGGTAGGTGCCCGCCAGACATTATCACATATTCTTGATGACTTTGGATTCAGCCCTCCTGAAATATTTGCCATTGCCGGAAGTATGAAAGATATTTTTGATCCGCGCCGGATCCGCCGTGGAAACAATTATTTCGGATATTTTTCCAGCGACAGCACAGATGCGCTAAATTATTTCATTTACGAGATCACTGACCTGGATTATGTAATGTTCGATTTTCGTGATTCCTTGATGATCAACCGCGGGCAGAAAGAGGTATCGCAAGTGGAGAAAAGTGCCTCCGGCACCATTTATTCTTCATTGTGGAACACATTGATGAATCAGGGCTTACATCCTGAACTGGTGATGCATATGGCACGCGTCATGGCATGGTCGGTTGACTTCTACCGCATTGAGGCAGGCGACCGCTTCAGGGTGCTCTATGCTGAAGACTATGTTGGTGATCGTTCTGTAGGGGTGTCAAGAATTGACGCAGTACATTTTTTGCATCGCGGCCATGAATATGTGGCCTACCGCTTTGTTTCTGATACCATCAATGGCTATTTTGATGGGGAAGGCAACAATATGCGCAAAACCTTTTTGCGTGCACCTTTGGAGTTTGGCCGCATCTCTTCGCGCTACTCGCATAGCCGCCTGCATCCCATCCATGGCGACCGCCGTCCACACTACGGCACCGATTATGCTGCACCACACGGCACACCCATACTGGCAGTTGGTGATGGTGTGATCACACGAACCAGCTACACCAGGGGCAATGGGAATTACGTGCGCATCAGGCACAATGCCGTTTATGAAACACAGTACCTCCACATGTCACGCTTTGCCACTGGGATCAAACCGGGAGCTAGGGTGTCACAAGGTGATGTAATCGGTTATGTTGGGAGCACAGGTATGGCCACAGGACCTCACGTGTGTTTTCGTTTCTGGCAGAATGGACAACAGGTAGACCACCTCAGACTCGAATTTCCAAGCGGGGATCCACTACCCGAAGACTTCCTGGATACGTTTAAGATTGTAAGAGATGGTTATAAAGCCGAACTGGAAAAGATCGGATTTGAAGACATGGCAGAACTGTGATCATAGCATCAAAGTGCTTCCAAATAATTATCTGCTTAACCTTTACATAATCGCTTCCCTGATCCTGACCAACTTCACCAGCAAATCTTCCAGTCCGCTTAGCTTGAGCATGTTTGCACCGTCTGATTTGGCTTTTTCCGGTTCCGGATGCGTTTCTATGAAAAGCCCGTCGACACCGGCAGCAATGCCCGCTTTGGCAATGGTTTCGATGAGGTGGGGCAGACCACCCGTAACACCCTCTCCCTGATTGGGCTGCTGCAAGGAATGCGTGACATCCAGTACCACAGGAACATTGAACCCCCGCATCACAGGAATGCCCCGGTAATCGACAACCAGGTCGCCATAGCCAAAAGTAGTGCCACGCTCGGTAAGCATCGTGTGTGGATTGCCCGTTGAAGCAATCTTTTCCACCGCATAACGCATGGCCTGCGGCGACAAAAACTGTCCCTTTTTGATGTTGATCACCCTGCCCGTTTTGCCAGCCGCTACCAGCAACTCTGTTTGCCTGCACAGAAAAGCAGGGATTTGCAGCATGTCGGCATATTCCGCCGCCAGTATGGCTTCCTCAGCAGTGTGCACGTCTGTGACCACAGGTATGTCAAAGCGTTTGCCTATGCTCTGCAGCGCCTTCAAAGCCCGTTTGTCACCAATACCGGTGAAGCTGTCGAGCCGGGTGCGATTTGCTTTTTTATAGGAAGCCTTGAAAACATAAGGGATAGCAAGCTTTTTTGTTATCCCGGCAATGGTTTCAGCAATCGCATAGCCCATGTCTTCATCTTCCAGGACGCAAGGCCCCGCAAGCAGGAAAAATTGCCTTTGCACGCTTGCTGGTTCCGCAAAGATTTGATTGAATGTTGGATGCATAAACAGTTTTTTTTCTGTTACATTATACTTTCAATGTCTCCTTTGCCTTCGCGGATCACCACCATCTCACTGCCGGTACAATCTATTACCGTTGATGCTTCGTTGTCGCCATTGCCACCA
>SLDN01000107.1 GCA_007125275.1 Bacteroidales bacterium
TGGTTACGCGCCTGTATTGGCCGGGCTTGACCGGCCATCAAAAACCCCGGCGGGTGCTGTAGGGACAGGACTTGGCCTGTCCGTTGCAGCGAGCGTCGAGCTTTATTAGACCGCGAACCCTTCGAGCTTCCAGCTTCGAGCTTCGAGCTTTTCCCTTCCTACTAATACATTTACACATTTTCACTTTTTCACCTTGTTTTCCACATGTTTTTCAATGGTACCAATGATGCCAGCAGTCCGATGCAGAACACTGTTAGGGTAACGAGCAACAGGTCGCTTCCCTGCAGGTGCACTGGATAGCTGTCGATGATGAACATCCCTTCGGCTTGCACGCGGATCAGTCCGTAGCGCATTTGCATCCAGGAGATAAGGCCTCCCATTGCGATTCCGCCTATCGCACCACCGAGGCTGATGAGTATGCCTTCTAGAAGGAAGATCCTTTCAACCAATTTTTTTGAGGCGCCCAGGCTTCGCAACACTGCGATGTCGCGGCGCTTTTCCAGCACCAGCATCGTCAGGGAGCCCACCACATTAAAGGCGGCGATGATGAGGATAAAGGTCAGGATAAAGAAGATCGCCCATTTTTCGGAGCGCATCACTTTGTAGAGAAAGTCTTGTTGTTGCAACCGGTTGCGTACCTGAAAGTCATCACCGGCAATGTCCTGTATTTGCCGCTGTATCCTTTTATGGTTGGTGTTTTGATCTATTGAAAATATCAGCGACGAAACTTCGTCATTGTAATCGAGGAGTTGCCTCATTAACTTGATGGGGACGATGACGTATTCCATATCGAAGTCGGCCTGTACGGCAAAGATGCCTGCTGGAAAGAGGCTTGCGCTGCGAAAGGCCTGTGCGGGGAGCATTCCGGTTGTGCGTCCGCGGCGCGGCACAAATATCTCGATGGGGTGGAGGAGGTCGTGAATGCTGGCATTCAACATCAGCGACACCCCATGTCCGAGTACCAATACATTGCGGCCGTTGCGCTCCGTTTCGTAGCTGCCCTGGATGATGAGTGTGTCAATGCCGGTGATGCCGGGATAGGCTGTGTCGACGCCCCGCAGGCTCACCAGGTGTTGCTTGCCGTGGTAACTGACCATTCCGGATTCTTCAAGTACTTCGCCATGTCGAAACACTCCGGGGAGCTCTAATACTTCCTCCATGGGGAAGGTATTAACCGAAAATGTTTTCCCTTCGGCGGGGATGATTTCAATATCTGCATGAAAGGCATTGAACTGCGCCAGGATCAGCTTTTCAAAGCCGTTTGTGACTGATAGCACCACCACCAGCGCCATGGCACCTACACCTACGCCAATCATCGACACCAATGTGATGATGTTGATGGCATTGTGCGTCTTTTTGGCAAAAAGGTAGCGCCACGCTATGTAAAATGGAAAGTGCAATGCTTCAGCTATTTTGTTTTTTTCTTGCCTGCACCAGCAAACCGGTGCCCTTGCGGTGATTTATGTTTAGGTCCAGCAGGTTTAGTACGAGCACCGGCGGCATAATGATCAGATAATAAATGGGTAGTATGATTAGAAAAGCTTTGGAGCGGCCCAGCAGCAGCATGGGGTATTTCATCGAAAGGCGCCAGGCAATGCTGCCCGGCGTGCCGTAGGTGTATTGCACTTCAACCCTGTCGAAGCCTGCTTTCAAAAGCTTTTTTCTGATCTCATCCGCAGGATAACCGTCGCGCACGTGCTCTTCAATAAATGAGGAGTCGCCATCGTCTTTTACGTCGCTGCCACCCTGGTCGGAAGGGGTGCTGATCAGCAGCAAGCTTCCCGGTTTCATTGATTTATAAAAGTTTAAGAAGACCTGCTCGTCCTCTTCAATGTGCTCCATCACGTCAACCGACAGGATGAGATCGTAATTGTTGGGTCTTACATACGTTACGAGGTCTTTAACGGCAAGTGTCACCTGTCCCTTTTTTTCTTTCTGAAAGAAATCACGACAAGAAGCTATTTCCTCTTCTTTGATGTCGATGGCTTTGATCTGCCATGCCTGGCTTTTCCGTGCCATGTACCAGGTGTATTGCCCCAGACCGCTGCCGGCGTCCAGCACACTGATATCGGTGCTGTGTGTATTTGCCTTCCGGAAAGCCTTTAGTGCACGGTGCACGTGCCAGGTGCGAAGCAAGAGGATGTCGAGCAAGCGGTAAAAAAGCTTCCTGCTCAGCGGATGCCGGTTGAAAAAGCGTCCTAAAAACTGCTTGATGGGGTCGTAATGCATTGCGGCGGTTCTACTTTTTCAGCAAGCTTTCAATGTTTTCGATGTAATCGAGGCTGTCATCAATAAAGAACCGCAGCTCGGGAACGTGCCGCAACTGGTGCTTTACCCTTGAGCCAAGCTGTTTACGAATCTCGCCGGCTTTCATTTCCACCAGCTTGAGCACCTCGTTGGCGTCTTTTCCGAAGATGCTGAGGTAAGTCCTGGCAATCGACAGATCGGGGGTCACATACACTTTGGTCACGGTAATCATCGCCCCAGGTACCCAATCCCTGCCCGAAAGCTGCAGGATCTCACCCAGGTCTTTCTGTATCAGGCGTGAAATACGCAATTGTCTGTTTGTTTCCATAATTACAAAAATACGCAAAAAAATGAAGCAAATTTCTTATATTTATGGCATCAAAAAATCACTCAACCCTAACCCTAAACAAAATTCATTATGAAAACACCTCCTTTCATGTACCAGGAACCCTTTCCTTTGGGTACTGACAACACTGATTATTACTTATTGACAAAAGACCATGTTTCAACCGGGTCTTTTGAAGGCAAAACCATTCTAAAAGTTGAGGATGAGGGGCTTGCCCGGCTTGCCCGTGCAGCGATGCGCGATGCTTCTTTTATGCTGCGCACCGATCACATAGAGCAGGTTGCTGCCATATTGCACGATCCGGATGCCAGCGAAAACGACAAATATGTGGCCCTGACGATGTTGCGCAATGCCGAGATATCCGCAAAGGGGCAGTTGCCGTTTTGCCAGGACACCGGCACGGCCACCATCATAGGCAAAAAGGGTCAGCAGGTATGGACCGGAGGTGGTGATGCCAAAGCGCTTTCCAAAGGTGTTTATGAGCTCTACACCGAAGAGAACCTTCGCTATTCGCAAACCATTCCGCTCGACATGTACAAGGAGAAAA
>SLDN01000038.1 GCA_007125275.1 Bacteroidales bacterium
GCATCGACACCATTTTGGAAACACTTGAAAAAGAGAGAAATGGCCTTGTGGATGAAGTACTGGTTACCGGCTGCCTGTCAGAGCGGTACAAGGATGAGTTAAGGAAAGAGATCCCGGAGGCAGATGCCTGGTTTGGGGTTAATCAGCCCGGCGATCTCTTTGCCTATCTTCAGGAGAAGTACCGGGATGACAGTCCCATGCGCCTGCTTACCACACCCGCTCACTATGCTTATCTGAAAATTGCAGAAGGCTGCGACCGCACCTGCTCCTTTTGTGCAATCCCTATGATACGCGGCGCTTATCGCTCGGAAGCCGTAAGTCAGCTCGTTGAGGAAGCACAGCTGCTGGCCGGAAAAGGGGTTAAAGAATTGATTTTGATAGCTCAGGATTTAAGCTATTACGGTTATGACCTCACCGGCAAGCCCATGCTCGGACAATTGCTCAGGGAGCTCACAGGCATTGCCGGCATTGAATGGATACGGCTGCACTATGCCTACCCCCACAATTTTCCGCAGGATGTGATCAACCTGATGGCTTCCAATCAAAAAATATGTCGATATCTCGACATCCCTTTGCAACATATCAATGATGACATATTGCGCTCGATGCGTCGGGGACACAGCAAGGCCGGAACCCTCGCCTTCCTGGAAAAGATACGTAAAGAGGTTCCCGGTCTGGCATTGCGCACCACCCTTATGGTGGGCTACCCCGGTGAAACCGATGCAGTATTCCGTGAGTTGATGGACTTTGTGGCTGAGATGCGCTTTGACCGCCTCGGTGTATTCACCTATTCACCCGAAGAAGGCACAAGGGCTTATGCCCAGGGTGATCCAATACCTGAAGAGGTAAAGCAAGAGCGGCTTGAAGCCATCATGGAATTGCAATCAGCGATTTCTCTTCAGATCAATAAAAAGAAAATTGGTCAGCAGTTTCGTGTCCTTATCGATCGCGAAGAGGATGATTTTTTTGTGGGGCGAACAGAATATGACTCACCTGAGGTAGACAATGAGGTGCTGATCACCAAAGATGACAGATTGTCCGTAGGGCAGTTTGCACAGGTGCAAATAACGGAAGCAAGTGAGTTCGACCTGTATGCCCGCCTGTGTATCTCAAACCTTGCTTAGTCCATCAGCAGGCTGTTAAAGATCAGCTTGTTTGACACCGGTGTTGAGCCACGGAAATTGGGAACAAATGAAAACAACACCGCTTCCCCTTCCCCTTTTTTCAACCATACAATGGCAGGCTGACGTTCCAGAAGTTCTTCTTTTTCAGCATAACCGCTAAGCAGCAAATCCGTTTCTTCAGGAAACAGACCAATCACCCGTCTGTCCATATCAAAAGTTGGTATGGAAGTTCCGAAAACGGGTGCATTCCTGTGGAAAACACCAATTTCGTCTGGCACACCATAGGTGATTGGGTGGTTTTCAAGCAGATGAATCTTAAGAAAAGAGCCCGGGCAGTCAAAACCATCCCTTTGCAGCCTTTGCGAAATGTCCTGTATTGGGAAGCGAAAGTCCTGCTTGCCTTCACCCGGACTCATCAAGCCAAAAAACAATTCGGTTGAGCGACCCCAGGACACAAGCTTGCCACCGTTTTCCATAAAATCGAGCACGTTCTGCCATCCATCTTTACCCATTCCTTCAATATATTCGGGATTGTAAAACGGCACAAAGACTTCCCCGCCGCGCGTGCTGCGTCCCTGGATGATCTGGTCTTTGTTGCTGTCGGGAAATACAATGACATCGAATCGATTTTTAAGATTTGCATTCTTGAAATCAGCAGGGTTCAGCACTGTATAAGGTATGCCGTGGGTGTCGAACAAAAACCTTGTCCAGCCGGCATCCATGTCATGGAAATTGGTTTCGCACAAGGCTATGCGCGGCAGGCTTAATCTGGTGAACATTGCCTCAGGCAGCTCTGTGGTGAAGAGGGGAGGGCCATACAGCTGGTTCAGAATGTCTTGCAGTACCTCCCTGTCTCTGTTGCGTATTTCAATAAAAAACGAACCAACGGGAAGCTCTTCACCTGCCGGGCCTGAGGTGTTTTGCCGGAGGCGATTTACGACGATCCCCTGATCCATGGCCAGGAAGGCAGCCTTATAACTTTCGTTTTGGTTGGCTGAGAAAAACATATATGATGCCTCTTCGGGCAAAGCCGTAGGACGTATGAGTGTTTCGGTCACAACGCGCGACATAGGGATGGCATTTCCCGGTTGGAATGAGTTGATCTCCAGGCTGTGTATACCCCGGTGAAGGGGCAATGACCAACTGGTGATATCGTAGGGACGTATGATGTCACCGCCCGGCGTATACCTTCTTAGCGGGTAGCGCTGGCTTTCCATAACTTCCTTGATGAAAGCCCGAAAGGGCTGTGCAAGAGGAATAATGTAGTCACCTTCAAGTACTTGTCTCCCTTCTATAATGATGTCTTCGTCAAGCTGAAAAAGCTGTATACCGTGTCTGTCAAGGAGCAGGAGCAATGCTTTAAGCTCGCTTCTATCGTGCTGCTGTGCAGGCAGTATGTAATAAAAAGGAGGTTGGGTTCTTCCTTTTTCAATTTCTTTGCGGCACATGATGTTTCTGAAGCTGAGGATGTCGTCGCGATGCAATGCAGCTGTTTTTACAAGGCTGTAAACGGATTCAAGCTCATACTGCACCAGGTCGCCCAGTCTCCACCATCCGCCCGGCCATGGTGCAGGGAAGTTGATGCTTTTTTTGTATTCCGACAGGCCTTTGCCCCACACTGCAAGTTCGTTTGCTTCAATATATATCGGTGTTGCCAGTTGCACACTGGCGGCTTCAGTAAGCAGGCTGATCACGTTTTTCCAGGCACTGGTTTGTGTGGACCCCGGCCAGTAATCATCGAAAAGATAATGTTGGCTGATCCCTTTCAGGCCGGCGGCTGTCATATCCCTCGCCATGTTGGACCCGAAAACCCATGTCCAGTTCCACACCAGTTCATCGATGTTCTGAGCGATGGGATCGTGGTTGGGTGGCACGAAGTATCGCGGCCCGGTGCCGCCCATCTGGTGCTTCTCTACAAGCACGTGAGGAAACCAGTCGCGGTTGTAAATGTCTGCCACGGCCTGGTTGTCAGATTGTGTGAGGGTTA
>SLDN01000216.1 GCA_007125275.1 Bacteroidales bacterium
ACGCATCCTGAATGGTATAAAAATCACCAAGTGTTTTAGTCCTGGCAATGTTTGCCTCCAGCAACATAATCCGATAATCACTGTTCTTATTCCTAAACTCTTCCTCAATAAAAATAATGCCGGTGTCGTAAAGCTCTGACAATATGCGCACACCAAGCTCACGGCTGCGCTGCTTCAACGTCCGGTTGGGGGAATCACCATACTTTTCCTCCCAGGCTGTTTCAAATCCGGATTCAAAATCATTCAGGATACTCAGACCTACCTTTGGCAGCAGCGAAAAAAAAGGGGCAAAAGATTCTTCAATTTCTTTGCGTTCGGCAGTCAGCTGATCGTTGCTTTTTAGGATGGCAAAACTAAATGGTGCAATTAAATCATCATACAACCACGGACGGGCCTGCTGATACTCATACTCAAAGCCTGGTTGCCTCGGGAAAAGCTGCACCAGTAAAAATATACTGATCAACACAAGACCGGCCTTGTTGATATTCGCCAAATTGCGCTGCAGCCAATATATGATCGGTTTCATATGTATATATTTATGTTTGACAGGTCAGACCTGTGTTTACAGACTAAAGCCCCCCGGGGAGTAGTACAGCCCATTTACCGTCAGCTAAAGCAAACGGCAATGGATAGGGACCCCGGTTTCACTTTTATGCATACTACATGTCATCGCCGCATTGTGGCCACCGTTTCTTCGCGGGGGCTTTGCATTCACAATGACGTGGTTCAGGCCATCACTTGGACAAACGAATTTACAATTTTTTTTAACACCGGGGACCAAAGCTTTTTGAACGCGAAAAAAATACGTACTTTTATCGACTATAAATTATCATCTATGAGAGACAAGGGAATATGTTTATTGAGTGCTGCTGCGCTTCGAAAAGCAGCCTGCCACCGGAGCGAAATGGTCAGCCAGCTACTGTTTGGCGACATGGTTCAAGTGATTGACATTCAGAATGATTGGCTATATATTGAAATGGCTGAAGACAAATACCCGGGCTGGGTGGCCAAGAACCAGCTTCATATGCTTGATGAAGCGGATTACAGTGCCTTGCTGCATGGCAGGCGGATGATTACAGCATCATTATCAGGAACGATCAGGGCCAAAGCTGCAGATGAGAGCCCGGAGAAATCTTCAGAAAAGGATACGGCAATTAATCCGGCAAGCAAAACAGAAGAAACCTTTGCTGTAACTGCAGGATGCACATTTTACGCAAACAGCAAGGGTGCAATGGTGCTATCGGGAAGCGTGTTCGAATATGATGGCACTTTGCTGGTATCGGAACAGCGCAAGAATCACATTCCTGAATTCGCACTGCGCTTCCAATCAACACCCTATTTGTGGGGCGGAAGATCGGCATCGGGGCTTGACTGTTCCGGCTTTACCCAGCTCATTTATAAGATGGCCGGGATCAGCATCCCACGTGATGCAGCCATGCAGGCGCAGGAAGGTGAAACGGTGCACCTGATCAATGAAGCAGAACCCGGCGACCTGGTTTTCTTTGACAATGAAGAAGGAATCATCACCCACACAGGTATTCTGCTTGACGAAAGCACCGTTATCCACGCCCACGGAAAGGTGCGCATCGACAACATTGACCATCACGGCATTTTTAACAGGGAAAGCAGAAAATACAGCCACAACCTGCGCATCATCAAAAGGTTCTGAACATTGCCGATGCAATGCATGCCTGTCGATAGCATGACCATTTATACATTTTCATATTTGGGCATCTGCGCATTTGCACATTAACCAATCTTTTTCGTACCTTTGCACGCTGAAAAAACAACAACCACTATGATCAACATAACATTACCCGATAAATCTGTCAGGAAGTTTGAATCCGGGATTACCGGTTATGAGATAGCCATAAGCATATCAGAGGGGCTTGCCCGCAATGTGCTTTCGATAAATGTGAATGGTGAGGTATGGGACATTGACAGGCCAATAAAAGAAGATGCCCGCATCAAGCTCAACACCTGGGACGACAGGGATGGGAAGGCCACGATGTGGCACTCATCAGCGCATCTTATGGCAGCTGCCATTGAGGAGCTATACCCTGGCACCAAGTTTGGCATTGGCCCCGATGTGGAGAACGGTTTTTACTATGACATCGACCTTGGTGAGCATAGCATCTCCAGCAACGACTTCCCAAAAATTGAGGAGAAGATGCTGGAAATGGCCCGCCGCAAGGAAAAATTTCTACGAAGCGAGGTTCCCAAAAGCGAAGCGCTGGACTTTTACACTGAAAAGGGCGATGAGTACAAGGTTGATTTGATCAATGACCTGGAAGATGGCACCATCAGCTTCTATAAGTCAGGGAATTTTACCGATCTATGCCGGGGGCCGCACCTGGTTGACACCAGCCCCATCAAAGCCGTCAAGTTATTAAACACTGCCGGAGCGTATTGGCGTGGAGATGAAAGCCGCAAGCAGCTAACAAGGGTTTATGGGATCACTTTTCCAAAACAAAAGATGCTCAAAGAGTATCTTGAGATGCTGGAGGAAGCGAAAAAACGTGACCATCGTAAGATTGGCAAGGAGCTCGAACTGTTTGCTTTTTCAAGTAAGGTAGGTCAGGGTTTGCCATTATGGCTGCCCAAAGGGGCTGAATTAAGGGAAAACCTTGAAAAGTTTCTGAAGCGTGTGCAGCGCCGGGCCGGTTACAAACCTGTGATTTCACCCCACATTGGAAATAAAAACCTTTATGTTACCAGTGGGCATTATGAAAAGTACGGCGAAGACTCTTTCCAGCCCATCAGCACACCTTCTGAGGGCGAAGAGTTCTTCCTGAAACCGATGAACTGCCCGCACCACTGCGAGATATTCAAGACCAAGCAATACTCCTATAAGGACTTGCCCATCAGACTGGCCGAGTTCGGCACTGTTTACCGGTATGAACAAAGCGGAGAGTTGCATGGTTTAACACGTGTGCGTGGTTTCACGCAAGACGACGCCCACATCTTTTGCCGCCCCGACCAGGTTAAGGAAGAGTTCATTGCTGTGATAGACATCGTATTGCTGATCTTTAAGGCGCTTGATTTTACTGATTACAGTGTGCAGATATCGCTGCGCGACCCCGACAGCATGGA
>SLDN01000071.1 GCA_007125275.1 Bacteroidales bacterium
AGCTGAGTCTGCTTAGAGATGCCCCGCTGGTCGGCTCATATACCGGTCCCGCCTTGCTGGCCCCAGAGTCAGCCGGCGTTTTCTTTCATGAAATTTTTGGCCACAGGGTAGAAGGACACCGGCTCAAACAAGAAACAGACGCCCAAACATTTAAAGAAATGGTTGACGACAGGGTGCTGAACGAGAACCTGTCAGTAATTTTTGACCCCAGCATGGATAGATATGATGATTTCTATCTTAATGGAAGCTATAAATTCGATTGCGAAGGACAGCGCGGGCAGCGCGTAGTGGTCGTGGAAGATGGTGTTCTGCGGAGCTTCCTGATGTCCAGAACACCCATAGAAGGCTTCGACAAATCAAACGGACATGGCCGGGCGCAAGCAGGATATCAGACCGTTAGCCGCCAATCAAACCTCATCGTCGAGACCCGTAAACCCTATACCGAAGATCAACTCAGGGAAATGCTCATCGAAGAAGCTAAAAGACAAGGCCGCGATTATGGGTATTATTTTGTAAAAACAGTTGGCGGGTTTACCATGACAGGACGTTTCATGCCAAATGCATTTAACGTAACGCCCATTGAAGTGTACAGGATCTATGTTGATGGCAGGGAAGATGAACTGGTTCGGGGTGTTGACCTGGTTGGGACGCCCCTGTCCATATTTTCTAACATTGAAGCAGCCGGCGATACACCCGGTATATTTACTGGTACGTGCGGAGCCGAATCAGGAGGCGTGCCCACCTCAACCGTAAGCCCCATGGTGTATGTAAGACAAATAGAAACGCAACGAAAACCTAAAGGCCAGGAACGTCAGCCCATCTTGCCAAGGCCATAAATGCCAGATACAGGGTATAATGACGCAAAGGAGAACTTCAGCCGGGTGCTGGGGATTAACTCAACAGTCATTAGATAAAACATTATAGTTCAAACAATAACAAAAACACAAACAGATGAAAAAATTGCATATCATTTCGCTGGTATTAATATTTGCATTATCGGGTTTTTCTGAGATCAGGGCAGGGGATCATATGTTCATGGAAGCCATGCGTGAGGAAGTTGCCCGCGGCATGGAAGGGCTTATCCTGGACAGGATGTTGCCTCCCGGTTATATAAGCTATCATATCGCCGACGCAGAAGTGCTTCATGTGAAAGCATCGCTTGGTGGCATCATCAAATCACAGCACCAACCCATGCGCAATTTCAGCAACCGAATCATGGTGATGAAGGATGGCATTTCCAATGAACATTATGTTGATCGCGAAAACTTGTTTGGTGTCCGGTTCTTTGATGACAACCTTCCGCTTACCGGAACAATAGATGACATCAGAAGAGCCCTCTGGCTGGCAACAGATCAAAACTACAAAGCCGTGCTCAGCACGTATGAGAGCAAATTGTCGGCAATGGGACAACAAAGCCTGAGCCGGGAAGAACTCGAGCTGTCCGACTTTTTACCTGCTGATGCCGTTACATTTGCAGTGGCTCATAACCCTATGAATATTGACAAAGGTGCTGTTGAACAACTTGCACGCAATTTATCGGCTGTGTTTGCTGATTACGGCAGCATCCAGTCGTCAGAAGTGAATATTTATATTTATGATGGACAAATATTTTTCCACAACAGTGAAGGCACTGAAGCACAATATCCATTCCAGGTCATCGCCCTAATGGCGACAGCTTCCACGCAAAGTGAAAATGGGGAAGTATTGCAAGACCATTTTTTGCATTTTGCAAACAATCTAACGGATCTTCCTTCAGAGCATATTCTTATGAATGAGACAAGGGGCGTGGCCGATCATTTGGATTTGCTTACCAGGGTCAGACCTTTTGATGAACCTTACACCGGACCTGTGTTGTTTGAAGGGCAAGCAGCAGCTGAAGCATTTGCCAGGGTGTTTTTTGGAAGTCTTGATGGGCTGGTTTCGGTGAGGAAGCCTATTGTAGGTGATGAACAAATATTGCGGTTTGCTGCTGACCGGGTCAAAGAAAATTCGTTAGAGGCCAGGATGGACCGGCGCATCATCTCCAGAGATCTGAGCATCATGGCCTATCCGCAGTCAGAGTCGTTTGAGGGTGTCTCATTAACAGGAAGCTTCCGTATTGATGCCGAAGGGCTTCGGTCTTCTGAAAAACTTACCTTGGTAGAGGACGGTGTGTTAAAGAATTTGCTGAGCTCACGCACTCCTACGCTCCATGTGCAAGAGTCAAATGCCCATGCCCGACTGGCATTGAGCAGGGGCTCCCTTCAGAGGGTCACAGCACCGGGAGTCATCAAAATGTCTGTCGACGAAGATGCTGCCATGTCCATCGAAGAGCTCAGGGAACTGCTCATCAGAGAAGCTGAAGATGAAGGCCTGGAGTATGCTTATGTGGTGAGAAAAGTTGTTTCACCCGCTGCCCGCTTCGGTGGAGGCCAGAGTGCAATGATCATTATGGGCATGCCACAGCAGGGAGGTGACGACTTTTCAAAAACAATAGAGGTTTACCGCGTATATGTAGAAGAAGGCAGGGAAGAACAGGTTAGCCTGTCAGAAATAAAAGGGCTGAACCTCAGATCCTTTAGAAGAGTATTTGGCGCCTCTTCCGAGATGCAGGTTTACAATACCATGTATACCCCCGCAAATGCTCAGCTTTTCACCTGGCGCTTTGAACTCACAGGCACGCCCGTGTCATATATTCTGCCGCAAGCGATTTTATTTGAAGAGCTTGACATAACCGGCGAAAGCCAAAGAGTAGTAAGAAGACCACCCGTTGTTGGTAACCCACTGGAATAATATCAGAACTCTTGCCCTGTTGCAGTTTTCTGTGTCACTTTTTTTGGCCTTCGTGCCACCTTTGCAGGCTCTGTTCAGCGCTTTATTGCTTTACACCAGGTCATAGGCGTCTGCTGGCATCTTATAATGCAAGATTTACCTTCTCAGCGAAGGTGCTGAATGCGGTTTCTCCAATAAAGGTTTGACAGCTTCAAAATTCTGCCTGTATAAAACCTTGCCATCCGCACCTTCGATCGCAATGTCATCAATAAACAAGGCCACGGCATCATCCGAAAGGCAACCGATCTGGATTCTGACATTGTGTCCGGCATATTCGGAA
>SLDN01000214.1 GCA_007125275.1 Bacteroidales bacterium
CGCCTCAAAGAAGACAAGCTGCTTTACCGCAGCATTGTTTCGTGTTTGACACCTTTGGGCAACGCCCACGGCAAACACATTGTTACAGTGGAAGGCCTGAACATGGAACAACTCTCGCCTGTGCAGCAAGCGATGGTTGACCATAACGGCACCCAGTGCGGGTTTTGCACCCCGGGTTTTGTGGTTTCTCTGACCGGTCATACAATGAGCTATCAAAAGTCTGACTCCGATGGTGCTATTGAGTCAGTAAATGGAAACATCTGCCGGTGCACCGGTTACAAATCGATTGAAAGAGCTGCCATCAGCATTTCCAATATGCTGAAACACAAAAACCCTGATCAGCCTGTTGAATGGCTTGTCAAAAACAGTTTCCTGCCCGAGTACTTCATTGACATACATCAACGTTTGGCAACATTACAAAGCAGCGCCAATAACAAGCAAACCGGCAGGCAGGTCATTGGCGGAGGCACCGACCTGATGGTACAGAAGCCTGATGAAATGGCGGAAAGTGATTTGCACCTGGTATTTGATAACGAGCACCTGAAAGGCATAACGCACCTGGATGGCGAAATCATTATCGGCGCAGCGGCAACCGCTAACGACATCATGCATTCACCACTGCTGAACGGTCATTTCCCTCACATCAAAAAACATTTTAAGCTGATCTCATCTGATCCCATCCGAAATATGGGCACCATCGCCGGAAACATCGTCAATGCCTCACCCATTGCCGACCTGAGCATATTTTTTCTTGCACTGGGAGCTTCCGTAAAGCTGGTTCATGGTGAAAAATGCAGGAAGTTGCCTCTCTATCAGTTGTTCCTCGACTACAAGAAGCTGAATATAAGGCCTGTGGAGCATATTGAAAGCATCAGCTTCCCGATACCGAAAAAACCGTTTGATTTCAATTTTGAGAAAGTAAGCAAGCGCACCCATCTTGATATTGCCAGCGTGAACAGCGCCATCCTGATCAATACAAAAGATGACCAAATTACCAGCTGCAGGGTTTCGCTTGGCGGAGTCAGCCCGATACCGCTTTATGCTGAAAAGTGTAGCAGTTTTTTGGAAGGAAATACTTTATCACCTTCAGTTGTAGCAGAAGCAGCCAGTGTGCTCGACAAAGAAATTGCACCCATCAGCGATGTCAGGGGCAGCAAAGAATACAAGCGGTTGCTGGCCAGGCAGCTGTTTTTCGCTCACTTTCTGGAGTTGTTTCCCAAAAGCTTTTCATTACCGGAGCTGATCGCCTGATCACCAATATTCCTGTTAACCAACGACATCAAAAAATCCAATATGCAGAATACAGATTCAAAATATCACGTTAGCGGTAAATCCATATATGTTGATGACATTCCGGTTCAGAAGGGCACGCTTTACGGCAAGGTATTTGCCTCGCCGGTGGCGCACGGAATTGTCAAGAAGCTTGATACATCTGCAGCAGAAGCTCATCCCGGTGTGGCAGGCGTATTTACCGCCGCTGACATTCCCGGACATAATCAGATTGGAGGCATTGTGCCCGACGAAGTATTGTTTGCTGAAGACAAGGTCGAGTTCAACGGTCAGCCGATGGCCTTTGTGGTGGCTGTGGATGAACTGACAGCCCGCAAAGCCGCAGCCCTCATAATAGCTGAGATCGAACCCCTGGAACCCATCAGTGACCCGCGCGTCGCCAAAGAAAAAGGAAAGCTGCTCACCCCGCCCTCAACCTTTAAATCGGGAAATATTGAAGATGCCTGGAAACGTTGCGCACATATCTTTGAAGGTCGTGCTGACGTGAACGGCCAGGAACATCTCTACATTGAAACGCAAGGCTCCTATGCTTATCCCACCGAAAATGGCAGCATCAAGATCCACTCATCTACGCAGGGACCGACACACGTTCAGCATACCACAGCTCACGTGCTGGGAATCCCGATGCACCGTATCGAAGTAGATGTTACCCGCCTCGGCGGCGCCTTCGGCGGCAAGGAAGACCAAGCCACTGCCTACGCCTGTATGGCTGCTCTTGCCGTTTACAAACTGCAAAAACCAGTAAAAGTCATCCTGCACCGCATGGACGACATGCGGATGACAGGAAAACGCCACCCTTACAGCGCTGATTTCAGGATCGGGCTTGATGAAAACCTCAATATACTGGCCTACCAGGCAACTTTTTATCAAAATGGCGGTGCCGCCACCGACCTGAGCCCGGCCATCCTTGACCGCAGCCTCTTTCACAGCACCAACTGTTATTACATTCCAAATACGGAAGTAACGGCTTACAGCTGCAAAACGAACCTCCCGCCCAATACAGCCTTTCGCGGTTTCGGCGGCCCGCAGGGGATGTACATCATCGAATCGGCCATCGCCAAGGCAGCCAAAGCATTAAAAATTCCGGCACAAACCATCCAGCAAAGAAATTTTCTTAAAGAAAATGACACCTTCCAGTACGGGCAGATTGCCACGAACGTCAATATCGGCCAATGTTTTGATACGCTCGACAAAAAGCATTCATTGAAGAAACTCAGGGATGAGGTTGACGGTTTCAATAAAAATAACAGCATTGTTAAGAAGGGGCTGGCGGTCATGCCGATTTGCTTTGGGATTTCTTTTACAAAAACGACCCTCAACCAGGCCAGGGCGCTCGTGCATGTTTACAATGACGGGAGCATCGGCATCAGTACCGGCGCCATCGAAATGGGCCAGGGCGTGAACACAAAGATCATGCAGGTGGCAGCGCAAACCTTTTCTCTTTCAACATCCAGAGTGAAGTTGGAGTCTGCCAATACCACAAGAGTAAGCAACACCTCTCCCACTGCTGCCAGTGCTGGTGCTGATTTGAATGGGAAAGCCACACAGGTGGCATGCAGTGCTTTGAAGGACAGACTACTCGAAGTAGCCTCCGGAATGCTGGACATCCCGAAAGATTCACTGGATATGAAAGACGAGTGGATTTGGCATAACATGGAAAAAACAAATGTTCACTGGGAGAAAGTGGTTCAAAAGGCATATAATGACAGGGTCTGTCTGACAGAAAACGGGCACTATGCCACGCCAGTAGTACATTTCGACACAAAAACAAAAAAAGGGCATCCTTTCGCCTACCAC
>SLDN01000223.1 GCA_007125275.1 Bacteroidales bacterium
GCCATACATATTACAGCCTGCGCTACGGCACATTGTCGCCGGAGCAGCTGGTGGAGCTTGCGGTGAAGCACGGAATCAGGCAGATGGCACTCACCGACATCAACAACAGCACGGCCATGCCGGAGTTTGCAAGGCGCTGCCGGCAGGCGGGCATTGCACCAGTGGCAGGGATTGAGTTCAAACGAGGCAACAAAACATTGTACATCGCCCTGGCGCGCGATAATGAAGGTTTCCGCCGCGTCAACGCCTTTCTCAGCAAACACAACATCGAAAACACACCGCTTCCGGCGCGCTTCCCGGTATGTGAACACACTTTTGCCATATACCCCTTTGATAATTTTATCAGCCATAAGCATGACAGCCGCCCCTCCGGCAACAACACACAAAAAAAAACATCACAAGAAGACACACAACCAAAGGCGAAAGGGAAGGCATCAGCCGGCATATCAAACAGTGAGACCTGTATTTATAATTCGCCCCCAGACTCCTGGCACGCAGGCGAGTACATTGGCATCCGTCCTGTGGAGCTGCACCGCCTGCACACCTCTCCCCTGCGCAACGCCACCGGCAGGCTGGTTGCATTGCAGCCCGTCACCTTTGCACAGGCATCTGACCATCGGCTTCACATGCACCTTCGTGCCATCCAGCACAATATCCTGCTCAGTCAGCTCAAGCCGCAACAATGCGCACATCCTGATGAGCTGATGTTGTCGCCGGCCAAGCTGCAAGCACTGTATGCCGGTTTCCCGCACATCATTCATAACACCGAAAAGCTGTTGACGAGTTGCAGCATCGGCTTCGACACTCCTGTCCTGAAGAACAAAAAAAGCTTCACCGGTTATCCTGCTGATGACCGTGCCCTGCTCACCAAGCTGGCGATGGATGGCCTCGGGTACCGTTACGGAAAGAACAACAAAGAGGCACTGCGGCGTGTACTGCACGAGCTGGAGATCATTGACAGTCTGGGTTTTTCAGCTTACTTCCTGATCACCTGGGACATCATCCGCTACTCTATGTCGCGCGGTTTCTACCACGTAGGTCGTGGCAGCGGTGCCAACAGCATTGTAGCCTATTGCCTGCGCATCACTGATGTGGACCCCATTGAGCTGGATCTTTACTTCGAACGTTTTATCAACCCCAAACGATCCAGTCCGCCCGACTTCGATATCGACTACTCGTGGCGCGACCGTGACGAGGTGCTCGACTACATTTTCAAGCGCTACGGCCGGCGGCACACTGCCCTGCTGGGCACCATCAGCACCTTCCGCGACCGGTCCACACTGCGCGAGCTGGCCAAGGTGTATGGGCTTCCCAAGGCCGAGATTGATGAGCTGGTATCTGCCGGGGCAGCATCTCATCCGGCCGGCACCATCAACGCCCGGATCATCGGGCTTGCACGGCAGCTGGCTGACTACCCCAATCTGCGCAGCATTCACGCCGGCGGAGTCCTGGTGTCAGAAAAACCCATCTGTTGCTACTCGGCGCTTGACCTGCCGCCCAAGGGGCTGCCCACCGTGCAGTGGGACATGTACGTAGCTGAAGAGCTGGGCTTTGAGAAGATAGACATCCTGAGCCAGCGCGGCATCGGCCACATCAACGACAGCGTGCAGCTTATCAAAGAAAACAGGGGTGTAAGCATCGATGCGCACCGGGTGGAGATGTTCAAAAAGGACAAAAAGGTGAAAGCCCTGCTGCAGTCGGGCGAAACCACCGGCTGCTTCTATGTGGAAAGTCCTGCGATGCGCAGCCTGCTCAAAAAGCTGCGATGCGACAACTACATCAGTCTGGTAGCCGCCAGCTCCATCATACGGCCGGGCGTGGCCCGCTCCGGGATGATGCGCACATACATAGAACGTTTCCATGATCCAAAAGGCTTTCAATATCTGCATCCGGTTATGGAAAAGCAGCTGCAAGAGACTTATGGGGTGATGGTCTACCAGGAGGATGTCATCAAGGTGTGTCACCATTTCGCCGGGCTCGACCTCGCCGATGCTGATGTGCTGCGTCGTGCGATGAGTGGCAAGCACCGGTCAAAGAAGGAGATGCAGCGCATCGTGGAGCGCTTTTTCGAAAAATGCCGCGCCAAAGGACATCCCGAAGACCTTACCCGCGAGGTGTGGCGCCAGATAGAGTCCTTTGCCGGTTATTCCTTCTCCAAGGCACACTCCGCCTCTTTTGCAGTAGAAAGTTATCAAAGCCTTTACCTGAAAGCGCACTATCCACTAGAGTTTCTAACGGCAGTGATCAACAACTACGGTGGGTTTTACCGCGCCGAAGTATACCTGAACGAAGCCCGCCGCTACGGTGCCAGCATCGAACTGCCCTGTGTGAATAACAGCAGCTATGCAACCACCATCAGCGGGAACACGATTTACATCGGTTTTATCCACATCCGGAACCTGGAATATAAGATGGCACGCAACATTTGCGCAGCACGTGCTACCGGAGGGCCATACGGGAGCCTTGAAGACTTCACACAGCGCACCGGTGCCGGGCTGGAGCAGTTGCTGCTGCTGATCCGCATCAACGCCCTCCGTTTTACGGGCATCCCTAAAGCAAAACTGATGTGGAAGGCGCACCTCCTATGTGGTAAAAAACCCAATATGGCGCCTATGCTCTTTGCGCCGCAAGAGAAAAATTTCGAGCTTCCAGAGCCGGAAAGCGAACCCATACAGGACGCGTACGACGAGCTGGAATTGTTGGGCTTTACTGTATCTGTAAGTCCTTTTGAGATGATAAAAACCAATTTCCGCGGAGAGATCATGGCCGGCGAAATGCTTGCCAGTGTTGGCCGACAGGTGCGGATGCTTGGTTGGCTGGTGAATATCAAGTACGTACGCACCGTCAAAAAAGAACTGATGCACTTTGGATGCTTTCTCGATGCCAAAGGGACGTTTTTCGACACCGTACACTTTCCCGACTGTGCAAAAAACTGGCCTTTCCGCGGCAGCGGGGTGTACCTGCTCAAAGGAACAATAACGGAAGAGTTTGATTTTCCCTCGCTATGTGTGGAAAAAATGGCGCGGGTCAGCTTGAAGGCTGACCCGCGGGGAATATAAATCAGTAAAAGTGATACAGCAATGCTTATGCCTGTGCTGCAGGCCCGCCCAGATTCATGGGCAGACTGGGACCTTCCACCTCCTTGATGGAGCCGTGGATGGATTCAAATTTGGCGATATTGTCTTGCAAGGCTTTCATTAAACGCTTTGCGTGCTGCGGGGTCAGAATCACGCGTGACTTGACCTTCGCCTTAGGTACGCCCGGCATCAGTCTGACAAAGTCAATAACAAATTCGGTATTTGAATGCGTAATGATGGCAAGGTTTGAATAAGTACCTGATGCTACATCTTCACCCAGTTCGATATTGATTTTCTTTTCAGGATTTCCTTTTGGATTGTTCATTATAATGTTTTTTTGGTTTTAAAATCAGTTGTCTTTTTTAAACGCAGTTTCACAATGAAAGATCATTTACTGATCAGAGTCAGCTTCTGCCGGCATCTCTGCCTTTTGCTTTGACTCCATCAGCAGTTTATACTCTTCCATTGAGCCTACGATGATGTTGTCATAATCGCGCAAACCGGTTCCTGCCGGTATCAGGTGTCCAACGATCACATTCTCCTTTAAGCCTTTCAGATTATCGGTCTTGGCATTTATCGCAGCATCCGTCAACACTTTGGTTGTTTCCTGGAAGGAAGCAGCCGAAATAAAGCTTTTGGTCTGCAGTGATGCCTTGGTGATGCCTTGCAGCTGCTGCCTTGCAGTAGCTCCGTTGGCATCGCGGGCGACCACCAGTCTTTTGTCTTTGCGCTTAAGCAACGAATTCTCGTCACGCAGCTTTCTTGCATTAATGATCTGGCCAGGCTTCAGGGCTGAGTCGCCGGGATCTTCAACCACTTTTTTGCCGTAGAGGCTGTCATTCTCTTCCATAAACTCGATCTTGTTCGCGATCTCATTCTCAAGGAAGCGTGTATCCCCCGGATCCTCAATGGTAACCTTGCGCATCATCTGTCTTACGATGATCTCAAAGTGCTTGTCGTTGATCTTTACGCCCTGCATCCTGTAAACCTCCTGTACTTCATTCACAATGTACTCCTGTACAGCGGTAGGTCCTTTGATCGCAAGAATATCGGCAGGTGTTGTGGGTCCGTCCGAAAGTGGCGTGCCGGCCTTTACAAAATCGTTCTCCTGTGCAAGTATCTGCTTGGTGAGTGGCACCAGGTAACGCTTCTCATCTCCGGTTTTTGAAGTGATGATTACTTCCCTGTTACCGCGTTTGATCTTCTTGCCGAAGGAAACAACGCCGTCAATCTCGGAAACAACGGCCGGATCGGACGGGTTTCGTGCTTCGAACAGCTCGGTGATACGCGGCAAACCACCGGTGATGTCACCAGACTTACCAATGGCCCTGGGGATTTTGGCCAATACCGTACCGGGCTTGATTTCTTTGCCATCGTTGATTACAACGTGCGCACCAACCGGCATGTCATACACCCTCAGCACCTCGCCATCGCTGTTAATGATGCTGACTGATGGGTTGCGTGTCTTGTCCTTTGAGTCGATGATCACCTTCTCGAAATAGCCGGTTTGTTCATCGGAGTCGGTACGATAGGTCGTGCCTTCGATCATATTGTTATATACAACCTTACCGGTGGTATCCGACATGATTACGGCATTGTAGGGATCCCATTCACAGATTAGCTCGCCACCCTGTACTTCATCGCCGTGCTTATAATAAAGATTTGCACCATAGGGGATATTCTGGCTGGTAAGCACCATCTGTGTGTTCTTGTCGACAATGCGCATTTCAGCCGAGCGGCCTATGACCACCTGATACTCCCTTCCTTCATCATTGATGAAGGGCACTGAGCGCAGCTCATCTATTTCAAGGACTCCGGCATACTTGGCATTCAGTTTTGAGGCTGTTGCAATGTTTGAGGCAATACCACCCACGTGGAAGGTACGCAGTGTGAGCTGTGTACCGGGTTCACCGATAGACTGTGCAGCTACTACACCTACGGCTTCACCTTTCTGCACCATCCGTCCGGTTGCCAGGTTACGACCATAACACTTGGCACAAACACCGACCTTCGATTCACAGGTCAACACTGAACGTATCTCTACGGCTTCGATGGGTGACTCTTCTATTTGTTCGCAGATCTCTTCAGTGAGCTCCTCACCTGCATTGACGATTAAGTGGCCGGATGTAGGATGATAAATATCGTGCAGGGAGTTTCGTCCAAGGATGCGATCATAAAGTGTTTCAACTGTTTCTTCGTTGTTCTTGAGTGCTGTGGCTGTAAGCCCGCGCAGTGTGCCGCAGTCGCTTTCAGTAACAATCACATCCTGGGCAACATCTACCAGGCGGCGGGTCAGGTAACCTGCGTCAGCCGTCTTAAGCGCTGTATCAGCCAGACCTTTACGTGCACCGTGGGTAGAAATAAAGTACTCCAGTACCGACAGACCTTCTTTAAAGTTTGAAAGAATCGGGTTTTCAATGATCTCGCCACCTTTGGCACCTGACTTTTGCGGTTTGGCCATCAGACCACGCATTCCGGACAGCTGGCGAATCTGCTCTTTGGAGCCTCGCGCACCGGAGTCAAGCATCATATAAACAGGGTTAAACCCTTGGTTGTCAGCCGTGGTTTTGTCAATCAACACCTTTGTAAGCTTGGCGTTGGTATGCGTCCAGATGTCGATGATCTGGTTGTAACGCTCATTGTTGGTAATAAAACCCATGCTATAGTTGCCACGCACCTCTTCTACCTGCTCGTCAGCCTGGCTGATGAGTATCTGCTTCTCTTCGGGCACGATAATATCTCCAAGGTTGAATGACAAACCTCCTCTGAATGCCATGTTGAAGCCGAGGTCTTTGATATCGTCAAGGAATTTCGAGGTGCGGGAGATCCCGGTTTCCTTCATGATGCCACCGATGACATCACGCAGGGCTTTTTTGGTCAGCAGGATATTCACGAAACCATAGTTGTCGGGAACCACCTGGTTGAAGAGCACGCGACCTACAGTGGTTTCGATCAACTTGCTTACCAGTTCATTCTTTTCTTTCACCAGAACCCTTACTTTGATGATGGCATGCAGATCGGCGACCCCTTCATTGTGGGCAATGATAACCTCTTCAGGACCATAGAAAGTAAGGCCTTCGCCTTTGACCGGAAATTCCGGTATGTTTTTACGGGCTTTGGTCATATAATAAAGACCAAGCACCATGTCCTGGGAAGGCACGGCAATCGGGGCGCCATTGGCAGGGTTCAAAATGTTGTGTGAAGCAAGCATCAGCAACTGGGCTTCCAGTATGGCGGCATTGCCAAGCGGCAGGTGGACAGCCATCTGGTCACCGTCGAAGTCGGCGTTAAAAGCGGTACACACGAGGGGGTGCAACTGAATGGCCTTGCCTTCAATGAGTTTCGGCTGGAAGGACTGGATGCCGAGGCGGTGCAGGGTGGGTGCGCGGTTTAGCAGCACCGGATGGCCCTTTAGCACATTTTCCAGAATATCCCAAACAACAGGGTCCTTGCGGTCAACGATCTTTTTTGCTGACTTGACCGTTTTTACAATCCCCCTTTCGAGCATTTTGCGGATAATAAACGGCTTGAAGAGCTCAGACGCCATTTCTTTAGGGATGCCGCATTCGTGCAGCTGTAATTCGGGGCCAACAACAATCACCGACCGTGCCGAATAGTCAACACGTTTTCCGAGCAGGTTCTGACGGAACCGACCCTGCTTTCCTTTAAGACTGTCGGACAGCGATTTAAGAGGTCTGTTGGATTCCGTTTTTACTGCATTCGTTTTCCGTGAATTGTCAAACAGGGAGTCAACGGCTTCCTGCAGCATACGTTTCTCATTTCGCAGAATCACGTCGGGAGCCTTGATCTCTATCAGCCTTTTCAAGCGGTTGTTACGGATAATCACCCTGCGGTAGAGGTCGTTCAGGTCGCTGGTCGCAAACCGGCCGCCGTCAAGTGGCACGAGTGGGCGAAGCTCCGGCGGGATCACCGGTACAACGTCAACAATCATCCATTCGGGTTTGTTCTCCATCGTTTTTTGCGCTTCACGAAATGCTTCCACCACCTGAAGGCGCTTTAAAGCGTCCGCCTTACGCTGCTGCGATGTCTCCGTGTTGGCCTTGTGCCTCAAATCATACGACAACTGGTCAAGATCAAGGTTGATCAGCAGCTCTTTAAGGGCATCCGCTCCCATCTTTGCAATGAACTTATTGGGGTCATCATCCTCAAGCATCTGATTCTCAATTGGAATAGACTCCAGTGCAGCAAAATACTCCTCTTCTGTAAGGAAGTCCATGAAGTTCAGCTCATCGGCCTTGACGCCCGGCTTGATCACCACATAGCGTTCATAATAAATGATCTGGTCGAGCTTCTTGGAAGGCAATCCAAGCAAATAGCCGATCTTGTTTGGCAGAGTGCGGAAAAACCAAATGTGTGCCACCGGTACCACGAGCCTGATGTGACCCATCCGTTCCCTTCTGACCTTTTTCTCGGTAACTTCTACACCACAGCGGTCACAAACGATTCCTTTATACCTGATGCGCTTATATTTGCCGCAATGGCATTCCCAGTCTTTGACAGGGCCAAAGATCCTTTCACAAAACAATCCATCCCGTTCGGGCTTATAGGTACGATAATTAATGGTTTCCGGCTTAAGCACCTCTCCATGTGACCTTTCCAGAACAGATTCCGGGGAGGCCAGGCCTATGGTGATACTGGAGAAATTGCTTTTGACGTTTGATTCTTTTCTGAAAGCCATATGTTTATGTTGTTAAAAACAAATGTAAAATATTGATGGGTAACTTCAGGCGACGCAATAACACTATTGCTAATCAAACCTGATGTTCAGTCCTAAGCCCCTGAGTTCGTGAACCAGAACGTTGAATGATTCAGGCACACCGGGGATGGGCATATTTTCACCTTTCACCAGGGCTTCATAAGTCTTCGCACGGCCTATGACGTCATCTGACTTAACGGTAAGGATTTCCTGAAGCACATTGGCGGCGCCAAATGCTTCGAGTGCCCATACTTCCATCTCTCCAAAACGCTGGCCACCAAACTGTGCTTTACCGCCCAGGGGCTGTTGAGTAATGAGTGAGTATGGTCCGATAGAACGTGCATGCATCTTATCGTCAACCATATGCCCCAGTTTAAGCATATAGATCACACCCACTGTTGCGGGCTGGTCAAAACGCTCACCGGTGCCACCGTCATACAGGTAAACTTTTCCGTTTTCCGGCAGGTTTGCCTCACGAAGATATCCGTTGATCTCATCAACATGAGCACCATCAAAAATAGGGCTGGCAAAAGTAAGGCCCAGCTTCTGGCCTGCCCAGCCCAGAACAGTTTCGTAAATCTGTCCGAGGTTCATTCGCGAGGGCACGCCCAGAGGGTTCAGCACGATGTCGACAGGCGTACCATCCTCCAGGAATGGCATATCCTCCTGCCTTACGATCTTCGCCACGATGCCTTTGTTACCATGACGTCCGGCCATCTTGTCGCCTACCTTCAGCTTGCGCTTTTTCGCAAGATACACCTTGGCCAGCTGTACAATGCCTGCAGGCAGCTCATCGCCGACAGTAGCTGTGAACTTCTTGCGGTTATGTGTCCCGAGCAGGTCTTTGTACTGAATAGAGTAATTGTGAAGCAACTCCTTGATAAGTTGGTTCTTTTTCTTATCGGTGGTCCAGTTATTCGGATTGATGATTGAATAATCGAGGCCGTGCAATATCTTCTGGGTGTATTTGGTACCCTTGGGAACCACTGTTTCCTTCAGGCTGTTGCTAACGCCCTGCGATGTTTTGCCTGACACGAGTACAATCAACTTGTCAACCAGTTTTGAGCGGAGCTCTTCTGCCTTTTTTCTAAACCCGGCATCCAGCTTTTCGATGTACGCCTTTTCTTTATTTTTCGCCTTACGGTCTTTGATGAAGCGGGAAAAAAGCTTTTTGTCAATGATCACGCCTTTTGTGGCCGGTGGTGCCTTGAGGGATGCATCCTTTACATCGCCCGCCTTGTCACCAAAGATGGCCCGTAAAAGTTTTTCTTCAGGGGTAGGATCTGTTTCACCTTTTGGTGTAATTTTTCCAATCAGGATATCTCCTTCATTTACTTCTGCCCCAATGCGTATAAGGCCATGCTCGTCGAGGTCTTTGATGGCATCGGCACTCACATTTGGAATATCACTTGTGAGCTCTTCGGCGCCACGTTTTGTGTCGCGTACGTCGAGCGAAAACTCTTCGATATGAATGGAAGTAAAGATGTCGTCGCGCACGATCTTCTCTGATACGACGATGGCATCTTCAAAGTTATAGCCTTTCCAGGGCATAAAAGCCACCTTGAGGTTACGTCCAAGTGCAAGTTCACCGTCTTTGGTAGCATAACCTTCGCACAGCAATTGTCCTTTTGTCACTTTCTGCCCTTTGCTTACGATGGGTTTGAGGTTCAGGCAGGTGCTCTGGTTGGTCTTGCTGAACTTGATGAGCTTGTATGTGCGCACGTCATCTTCAAAGCTCACGAGCCTTTCTTCTTCATTGCGCGCATATCGAATGATGATCTCATTAGCGTCAACATATTCGACAGAACCATTGCCTTCGGCATGCAAAAGTACGCGCGAATCATTGGCTACGCGTTTTTCCAGCCCCGTTCCTACGATGGGTTTTTCGGGATTGATGAGTGGTACGGCCTGGCGCATCATGTTTGACCCCATCAATGCCCTGTTGGCATCATCATGCTCGAGGAATGGGATCAGCGAGGCGGCGATGGAGGCAATCTGGTTTGGCCCCACATCCATCAGGTTGATCTTTTCAGGCTCAACAATTGGATAATCAGCCTGGAAGCGAACCTTAAGCCGTTCTTCTCCAAAGCTGCCATCTTTGTTCATGGGGACGTTGGCCTGGCTGATGATCTCTGTTTCTTCCTCTTCAGCAGAAAGATACAAAGGGGGCCTGTCGAACCGCACTTTACCGTTATCAACTTTAAAGTATGGTGTTTCAATAAATCCAAGTTCATTTACTTTGGCGAATACGCAGAGTGATGAGATGAGTCCGATGTTTGGTCCTTCGGGGGTCTCAATGGTACAGAGTCTTCCGTAGTGCGTAAAGTGTACGTCGCGCACTTCGAAACCGGCACGCTCGCGGCTCAAACCACCAGGGCCCAGTGCAGACATCCTGCGTTTGTGCGTGAGTTCAGCCAGCGGGTTTGTCTGATCCATAAACTGCGACAGCTGGTTTGTGCCGAAGAATGAATTAATTACAGACGACAGTGTTTTTGCATTGATGAGATCGGTGGGTGCAAATACTTCGTTGTCGCGCACATTCATCCTTTCGCGGATGGTGCGTGCCATACGAGCCAGACCTACTCCAAACTGAGTATAAAGCTGTTCGCCAACTGTTCTCACACGGCGATTGCTGAGGTGGTCAATGTCATCGACATCGGCTTTGGCATTCACAAGTTCGATAAGATGCTTTACGATTCGGATGATATCTTCGCGTGTCAGGACCTTGACATCCATTGGGGTATCGAGGTTGAGCTTGCGGTTGATACGGTAACGGCCGACATCTCCAAGATCATAGCGTTTATCTGAGAAGAAAAGCTTCTCTATCATGCTGCGGGCTGTTTCATCATCGGGTGGATCAGCGTTCCGCAGAAGGCGATAGATAAACTCTACGGCTTCTTTTTCTGAATTTGTTGTATCTTTCTGCAGGGTGTTATAAACAAGAATAAAGTCATTTACATTCACCCCTTCTTTATGAAGGATGATGTTTTTGACGCCGGCATCGATGATCTGATCAACGTGTTCGTTTTCAAGGACCGTTTCGCGGTCAATGATCACTTCTGTACGTTCGATGGATACAACCTCTCCGGTGTCTTCATCCACGAAGTCTTCGACCCAGGATCTAAGGACACGGGCGGCGAGTTTCCGGCCGACATATTTCTTCAAACCTGTTTTGGTAACTTTTATTTCATCGGCCAGTCCAAAGATTTCGAGGATATCCTTATCTGTTTCAAAGCCTATGGCACGGAGCAGTGTGGTTACCGGCAACTTCTTTTTGCGATCGATGTATGCATACATCACGCTATTGATGTCGGTAGCGAACTCTATCCATGAGCCTTTGAAAGGGATGATCCTCGCGCTGTAGAGCTGTGTGCCATTGGCATGTACGCTTGTACCGAAGAAAACACCGGGAGACCGGTGCAACTGGGATACGACAACTCTTTCGGCGCCATTGATAAGAAAAGTTCCCCGGGGTGTCATGTAGGGGATCATCCCGAGGTATACATCCTGTATGATGGTTTCAAAGTCTTCGTGCTCGGGGTCGGTACAATACAGCTTTAGCTTTGCCTTCAGAGGCACGCTGTATGTGAGCCCACGCTCGATACATTCAGGAATAGAATACTTTGGCGGGTCAATAAAATAATCCAGGAACTCAAGCACGAAGTTGTTTCTGGCATCTGATATGGGGAAATTTTCGCTGAACACCTTAAACAAGCCTTCATTTTTCCTGTTTTCAGGCGTGGTTTCTAGCTGGAAAAAGTCCTGGAAGGACTTTATCTGTATTTCGAGAA
>SLDN01000133.1 GCA_007125275.1 Bacteroidales bacterium
TGCCTACATGATTAGCAGCCTTTGTTATGTTTCGCTGGAAGGTGAGCTGACGATAGGTGATGAGGACATAATTACTGAAGCCATACTGCACAGTATGCCGGGCGATGCCAATGGCGACCAGGTGGTCAATGTAGCAGACCTGATCAGCATTGTGAATTACTTCATCAATGAGCCGCCTGACGTTTTTTGTTTTGAAAATGCAGATGTAAATGGCGATGGCACCATCAATGTGTTGGATGTGATTGGCACGGTGGCGATTTTTGCCGGCACGCACAATGACAGGCCTTAAGGGTTTTTGGACACGTTGCTCATGTGCATTTCCAGGTCGTAAAATATGTTTGCAGCCCGCTTGCCGAGTTTATCATCCAGCAGGTAGGCGGCCTGTACCATTGATATTCTTTTGATGCTGCCAGTGATCTCTTCCGGATCAGCCTGACCGCCACCGTTTTTGAGCAAAAACAACAGGTCCAGATTTTTTGGCTTGTCAAACAATATCCCGGCAGGCGTTTTGTTCACAATCAAAAAATACTGCAAAAGCAGCGAGGGCGTATCATCAAAATAGATGGGGAAAGGAGCGGATTCTGCTTGATTGTAAGGTATTTGCCAAAAATCAGGGAGCCGTTTGAAATCCAGGTTAAGGTTTTGATTCAGCAGCCAGCAAAAACGGTGGTCTTTCCGGGGTGTAAAAATGCCAATGGCCGTAAATTCCGGAACATATTCCAGGCTGAGTTTCCGCTTTTTAGTCATTTTGCCTGTGGCTGCACCATTTGTTGTAACCAGCCAATACAAATATACAACTTTTACGGAGATGATTCTGTGGCCGGCATCAGTTTTTCACAAGCCTGTCGGGCAGCCCTTTGTTCGGCCTTTTTGATGGAAAAATCTTGTCCCCTGCCTTTTGGTTTGTCTTCAATCACCAGTTCGACGGTGTACACCTTGCCTTTTTTTCCTTTGTCCTCTTCTTTGACAAGCATGAAGTCCAGTGTCTTTTTCTCCTTCTGAGCCCATTCAATGATCTTGCTTTTGAAGTTGATTTCGTGTGCCATCAGCTCGTCAATGTCAAGATGTGTTTGAATGATTTGCCGGATGATGAGGTCTTTGGTGAAGTCATAGCCTCTGTCAACATACACAGCCCCGATGAAGGCCTCAAATGCATCGCCCATAATAGAAGATCCGTTTGTTCCGTTTTCTGTGTTGACCTGCACCAGCCTGTCAAGGCCAAGTTTTCGGGAAAGGATATTCAGGTTGTTGCGGCTGACTATGCGCGAGCGCATTTCCGTCAGGAAGCCCTCTTCCTTGAAGGGGAACTTTTTGAAGAGGAAGTCAGCCACTACGGCACCCAACACTGCATCGCCCAGATACTCAAGGCGTTCATTGCTGTGCCGGAAACCATTGTTGGCACTCGTTGCCTTCGATTTATGACAAAAGGCAAGCTTGTACACAGCCACATTTTTTGGCCGGTAACCGAAAATATTTTTGACAGCCTCAGTCAATTCTTTTTCTGAAGCCCTGTTTTTACGATCAAGGGAGTTGAACAGATGCAAGGTGTTCGCTAAATTTTAAACTTTCTGAATGCGATGCAGGCGTTATGTCCGCCAAAGCCAAAAGTGTTGGATAAGGCCACATCCACTTTTCTTTCTCTTGCCTTGCTAAAAGTAAAGTCAAGCTTGCCGTCAATTTCGGGGTCGAGGTTAAAGTGGTTGATGGTCGGTGGCACAATGTCGTTTTGCACGGCCAGAATGGTGGCAATGGCTTCCACGGCACCGGCGGCACCGAGCAAGTGACCTGTCATAGATTTGGTAGAGTTGATGCTGATTTTGTATGCATGTTCGCCGAAGAAAGCAACAATGGCTCTGGGCTCTGCAATGTCGCCCAGAGGCGTTGACGTGCCGTGGGTGTTGATGTGATCAACATCTTCAGGCTTCAGGCCAGCATCTTCCAAAGAATTTTTCATCACGTTTATGGCCCCCAGTCCATCCGGATGAGGGCTTGTCATGTGGTATGCATCGGCTGACATACCGCCACCAATAACCTCGGCATAGATTTTTGCACCACGCTTGAGGGCATGTTCCAGCTCTTCAAAGATGATGGTGCCGCCGCCCTCTCCCAGCACAAATCCATCCCTGTCTTTGTCAAATGGGCGGGAAGCTGTTTGGGGATCATCGTTGCGTACTGATATGGCATGCATGGCACTGAAGCCTCCTACACCGGCTTCATTAATGGCGGCTTCCGAACCACCACTGATAAAGACGTCAGCCTTACCCAGACGAATAAGGTTGAAACAGTCAACCAAAGCATTGGCAGATGAGGCACATGCTGATGTGGTTGTATAGTTCGGACCACGGAATCCATATTTAATGGAAATATGCCCTGCCGCGATGTCGGCAATCATTTTCGGGATAAAGAAAGGGCTGAAACGGGGTGGGCCTTCACTCCTGGCATAATCAGACACTTCTTTAAGGAAGGTTTCCAGCCCGCCAATCCCACTGCCCCAGATAACCCCAATGCGATCAGGGTTGGTTGTTTCGAGGTCCAGAGCACTGTCTTCCAAAGCCTGAGCGGTCGAAACCATTGCATACTGGGTGAAGGGATCGTATTTGCGCGCCTCCTTGCGTTCAAAATGCTCCTTCGCATCAAAACCCTTTAACTCGCATGCAAATTGTGTTTTAAACTGTGATGCATCAAAATGCGTGATGGGAGCAGCACCGCTAACACCCTTGAGCAAAGCATCCCAATATTCTGTTACATTATTACCAATTGGATTTATCGTGCCCAATCCGGTTACAACTACTCTCTTGAGTTCCATATATATAATTATTGTTTAACATCTTACTTAAATAGAGCCCACATGGGCAAATTCGCATTTTGATGCGAAAAAACCGTGCATGTGGGCTCCACCATTAAATAAACATAGGCTTTACTTGCCGCTATTCTCAATGTAAGCAATAGCCTCGCCTACCGTGCTGATCTTTTCAGCCTGGTCATCAGGAATAGCAAGATTAAACTCTTTTTCAAACTCCATAATGAGCTCTACTGTGTCAAGAGAATCGGCACCCAGGTCATTGGTAAA
>SLDN01000218.1 GCA_007125275.1 Bacteroidales bacterium
CCCTGGATGAAACCGCCCGCTACCTCATCTATGATAACCAAAACAATGTATCAGTCATTGAGCTGCCTTTGAACCCGCTGGAAGACCATTGTGCCTTTGTGCTTTCTTTTGGTGAATCGAGAGATACCTTATGGTTTCAGTATGCCCGCGAAGAGCATCTCATTTCCATAGAATGTGGCTTCACACTCTTCTTCGATATATCAGAAGTTGAATATACCACCCATTTCCTGGAGGCGCTTGTAAAAAACAACTCATACGTAACAAATAATTTTGATGAACACATTAAGGTGTATTTTCCTGATCCCGGCCTTATTGTTAATTAGCATGTCAGCCACAGCACAGATCGACACCCTTTTCACTCCGGCGGCAAGGCTTGGATTGGATGTATCAGGCTTTGCCAGACATTTGATTGAAACCGAGACGCTGCCCGTTGAACTTTCCTTCGATTATGAATGGCAACAAAATTATTTTGCTGCAGCAGAAGTGGGCTGGCTCAATGTAGACGTTAACAGGGAAACACACCGCTACAATGCACAGGGGTTTTTTTTCAGAACAGGGGTCGATATTGGAATCCTTGGTGGTGACATCCACAACCCGAATGACCACGTTCTGCTTTCGGTACGCTACGGATATGGACGCCTCAAACAGGAAGCCCCCTACATATTGATTTCCGATACAAACTGGGGAGACTATGAAACCTCTGTTGATCCGGAAACCTATCAGGCGCACTGGATAGAAGCAGGCCTGGGCATGAAAACAAGCATCTGGAATAATCTATTTCTGGGATGGAGCCTGCGGGGCAGGGTAAGGTTGGGCAGCACCTCTGATCCTAACATGGAACCCTATTTTATCAGCGGCTATGGAAAGTCAAACAATGCCACCCTGATGTTTCATTACTCGATATATTACCGCTTTCCTCTAAAATAGAAACAAAAACCTGCATCGCTATATGGAACTAAATGAAGCCAGACAAAAAGTCAGGGAGTTAAGCAAAAAGATCAACGAGCACAACCACAGGTACTACGTGCTGGCACAGCCTGTTATCAGCGACTATGATTTTGATATGATGCTGGAAGAGCTGATCTTTCTTGAGAAGCAATTTCCGGAGCTGCTTGACAAAAACTCGCCTTCGCAGCGTGTTGGCGGGCAGATCACCAAAAAATTCGCTGCAGTAAAACATAAGTTCCCCATGCTTTCGCTTGGCAACACATACAATCGCAGTGAGCTGCTTGATTTTGATAAGCGTGTGGCCAAATCATTGGGTACAGATTACGAATATGTTTGCGAGCTGAAATTCGACGGCGTAGCCATTGGTCTTACTTATGAGAACGGAGAGTTCATAAGGGCCGTCACCCGCGGGGATGGCGTGCAGGGCGATGAGGTGACCAACAATATCAGAACCATCGGAAGCATTCCACTAAAAGTCGATCATCCCGAAGCCTTGCCTTCTTTTGAATTGCGCGGCGAGGTGTTTATGCCACACCAAAGCTTCCTGAAGCTGAACATGGATAAAGAAAAACAAAACGAAGCTGCTTTTGCAAATCCGCGAAATGCTGCGGCAGGCAGCCTCAAACTCCAGGATTCATCGCAGGTGGCCAAAAGAAAACTCGATTGCTTTGTGTATGGCCTGCTGGCCGATGATGGACCCTTCGAAACACATTGGGAAAGCCTTGAGGCATTAAAAAAGTGGGGGTTTAAGCTCTGCGAACACCGAAAAAAATGCAACGGGATTGATGATGTCTTCCTCTTTATTGATGCGATGGAACAAAAGAGGGCAAAGCTGCCTTTCGACATCGACGGGGTGGTGATCAAAGTCAACAGCTATGCACAACAGGAAACACTCGGATTCACAAGCAAGTTTCCCAGGTGGGCGATCTCTTATAAATATAAAGCAGAGCGGGGCTACACACGTCTGGTTGATGTCAGCTACCAGGTGGGCCGCACCGGCGCCATCACACCGGTGGCAAACCTCGAACCGGTGCCGGTCGCCGGCTCAACGGTCAAAAGGGCGTCTCTATATAATGCTGATAAGATGCAGGAACTCGACCTGCATTACGACGATATGGTATATATTGAAAAAGGTGGCGACATCATTCCAAAAATCGTTAGCGTAGACACTGCTCAACGACAAGCATCGGCAAAACCGGTTCAATTCATTGCTCATTGCCCGGAGTGCGACACGCCGCTGGTCAAGCTTAGCGGCGACGCCATCCATTATTGCCCCAACAGCATGAGCTGTCCACCACAGATACAAGGAAAAATCGAACACTTCATCAGCCGGCGGGCAATGAACATTGAAAGCCTCGGTCAGGGCAAAACCGAGCTGCTCATCAGAAACAAAAAAATCAGCAACATTGCTGACCTTTACGATCTCAAGTACAATGACATCATCGGTCTCGAAAAAGTTATTGCCGACCCGATAACAGGAAAACAGAAAAAGGTGAGCTTCAGGGACAAAACGGTCAAAAATATACTATCGGCCATCGAAAGCTCAAAAGAAGTGCCTTTCGAGCGGGTATTATTTGCCATGGGTATCAGGCACCTCGGCGAAACGATGGCCAAAAAGCTGGCCCAGCATTTTGGAAATCTTGACCGCTTGATGAATGCCACTACTGAAGAGCTGCTGGCAGTGGATGACGTTGGTGAAAAAATGGCAGCCAGCATCCATGATTACTTTGACGACCTGGGCAACATTCAGATCATTGAGCGTCTCAGGCAGGCAGGTCTTCAGTTCAGTGCGGAACAAACCATTGCCCCGGGAGGCGGAACGCTCGCCGGCAAGTCTTTTGTGGTGTCGGGCGTTTTTGAAAAATACTCGCGGGATGAGATTAAAACACTGATAGAGTCCAATGGCGGCGAAATAAAAAGCAGCATCTCAGCGAAGACCTCTTTTGTGGTGGCTGGCGACAAGATGGGACCTGAAAAACAAAAAAAAGCAGAGAGTCTGCAAATCCCGGTAATCGGCGAAGATGAGCTTGAAGGAATGATTGGGTGACCGCAGCATTACAGGATTCGACCGTCGTGAATGGTCAGTTTTCGGTCTGC
>SLDN01000195.1 GCA_007125275.1 Bacteroidales bacterium
ATTATGGGTTGTTTGTCAGGCCCCATCGAAAGCTCTTCCCTGATTATGCGTATGGTTTCAAGTCCATCCATATCAGGCATATGATAATCCATAATGATCAGGTCAAACTTTTTGTGTTGCTGTAACAGCCTGATGGCATCATAGCCACCGGCACATCCTGTAAAGTCTATATTCCAATTTTTAAAGGTGTGTTCAAGAATAAGCCTATTGTTGTCATTATCATCTACGACCAATACCTTTTTGATGCTTTTCAGCTTTTGTGCAGTGCATTTTTCTCTTGCTTCATATGCTGTTTCAATGGTGAAAAAGAATTTGGAGCCTTCCCCTTCCAGGCTGCTAACTTCGATGCGGCTGCCCATTTTCCCGGCCAGCAGGCCTGAAATCGGCAAGCCTAGTCCGCTGCCCCCATAACGTCGGGTTGTTGACGTATCCGCTTGCATAAACACTTCAAATATCTTTTCCCGGTGTTCCTTGCTGATGCCGATGCCCGTGTCGCGCACCGCAAAGGTCAGCTTCCCCCTCTTCTCATCAATGGCTTTAAAGCCAACACCCAGCTCTACCTCGCCTTTCTCTGTGAATTTCACAGCATTGCCGAGCAGATTAACAAGGATTTGCTTGAGTCGGACTGGGTCTAAATAGGCAAAACGGGGCAATTCGGGGTCAATGTTCAGCAACAACTCCAGGTGTTTTTGTGCTGCATGGAACTTGATGATGTCGATTGCCTGTTCAACAAGATCATAAACGTCGGTTTTAATGATCTCAAGCTCCAGCTTATCGGCTTCTATTTTTGAAAGGTCAAGGATATCGTTGATGATGGCCAGCAACGATTGTGCAGAAATACCAACATTTTCAATGTATAGCTTCTGGGTATTATCCAACCTCGTTTTGCCTAAAAGTTCAGCAAAGCCGATTACTCCATTGAGCGGGGTACGTATCTCATGGCTCATATTTGCCAGAAACTCCGATTTGGCCTTATTGGCTTCTTCGGCCTGCTGCCTCGCCTGCCGCTGTATGCTTTCGGTATTTTTGCGTTCAGTGATGTCATCAACCATTTCAATGGCTGCTATAACTTCACCTTCAGCATCCGTGATGGCAGTAGAGGTGATGGAAAAATGGCGCTTCCCGTTGACTGCAACCACTTCTCTCTCATATTGATGGATTTTGCCATCAACAAAAGTTTTGGCTATAGGGCAATTGGCGCATATACCGTGAGCCGGCGGATTATTAAACACCTGATAGCATTGGGGGCAACTGCTGAAGTTAACATCAGGAAACCACTCACGCATTTTTGGGTTAACCGTGAGCACTTCCATGTCTTTGCTGATCATTGCCACACCAACAGAGAGGTTTTCAGAAAGGTTACGAAAGAGCTCCTCGCTTTTACGTAAAGCGTCCTCTGTCTTCTTCCTGCCTGTAATATCAGTGGAAATAGCTACAGCATGTGTTTCCTCACCGAAATCTATCTCTTGCACCAATACATCCTCCCAAAAATAAGTGCCTTGCACCGTGCGTGATTTCCACTCAAACCTTTGCGGGCCCTCTTTCAACAGTTTTTCGTGCCATTGCAAAACTTCTTTAAAAGAATACGGAGACTCAGCCCATATCTCCGTGTTTTGTAGCTCTTCCAATGTATTAAAGCCATATGACTCTATGGCCTTTTTATTCGCATCCAAAATATCTGATGATTCACGATCCATCACCATAATAGATACAGGCGCATGGTCAAAAAGCTTGGTGAATTTGATTTCGCTTTTGATCAGCTTTTGAGATATTGCCTGCGCCCGCCTTTTGAAAAAATACACAAAAATGCCAAAGCCCAATGCAGCGACAAACAAAACGAGTATTGTCAGTAGCCACGGCCAATATTTTTTGATGGTTTTACCGAGTGTGATGCCATAATCATCATATGGGGGGAACAAGAGTTCGCGCAGCAAATCGTGAACGCTTACATACTGTTCGGGTATCGTCCAGCCGGCACCGCGTATTGACAGGGCAGCCGGATGGTCCTCCTCCATCGTGAGCAACACCAGTGCCACCCGTTTGCTGAACTCATCGTCGACCCCTTTTATGGCAGCAAATGGCCATTCAGGATACAGCATGGTGGACAAAAGATACGGGTAATTGGGAAAGCTTTCCGACTTGCTGTTTACAATATGGATATCAGATAAATCAATGAGTCCTTCGGCTGCCATCCGCTCCAGCTGCGTGCTTCTGACGGTGCCGGCATCTACGCAACCTGAAACGACGTTTTTCACTACATCATCGTGGGTGCCCAAAAAACTCATTGAGCTGAAATCCTTTGCAGGTTTTAGGCCGGCATTATGAATTTCTCTTAGTGCGGCGTGCCATCCTCCCAAAGACTGGCTGTCGACGGCTACGAAATGTTTATTGCGGAGGTCGGCAATCTCACGGATGTCTGCTCTGTCCGCCCGTGTAAAGATCACCCCGCCAAAGGATGACAGCGGCTCCGGATCGCCGGGAATCTGCAGCGTAGCTATGCGGCGTGCCAAACCGTAGTACTCCATGTAAGCGTAGTAGCTGGAGTTGGCTGACACGAAGCTGATCCGGGTGTCAGGCCTCGAGACCTCTTCCAATAGCTCATCAAAGCCCAGCGGCAGGATGCGAAACTCATAAGAAGCAAAATGCTCCGTCAGGTAGTCGGCCGTTGGACCCCACTCCACAAAGCACAACTCGTCGCCACGGTTTGCCAGCACGCCGATGTATATCACCTCGCCTTCTGAGGCATGCCGCACAGGACCGTCAAACTGACGGTCGGCTCGCACTTCGCCAACCGATAATAAGAAAATCAGCAGCGTTAGTATGAATAAGTAAAATCCGCTTTGCCCCCTGTTACGGATATGTAACAGCACTCCGGAATCACCAACAATCATATCATTCAAATAGTAAGATGTTTGAACATTTAATTTATTGTACCAAATTACGGAAAATTTTTTACAAACGCTGTTTGTTGCCATGGATTGTTCAGATCATACAGATACTAC
>SLDN01000139.1 GCA_007125275.1 Bacteroidales bacterium
ATTTTACAAAAAGAAAAAATAACATTTTTTACAGGGGCGTATCTTTTAAGATGCGCTCCTGTTTTTTATTGACCTCATAATCCCGGCCTCCTCTTCCAAGTATTTTTTACCGAAATTACTCCACCAGTTGTCAACCCCCCTTTTATAAGCTTCTACGTATGAAGTCTCGGTCGTAAGCTGTTCGTTAGTATAGGCCTTAATATTTTCATTCTTTGAAGAAACACCGCTCCTCAACTCTTCTATTCTGTACTTTTGAGAAGTTGCAACTCTGTAGGTTGCGTCAACATCAATATTGATCGTCTCCTGTGGCCAAATACTATAAGGGAAATACCTGATCGACACATCGTCAATATAAAAGATCACTTCGCCTATTGCCAATCCCACAGATCTTTCTCCTTCTGTGTTACTCATAGATTCCCAAAATTTTTTATGCCCTACAGCATACGCCAGTCTTTCTATATCTTTGTGGTAGTACAGTTTAACAAAGACTTTTTCTTGATCCGATTTGTTATATTTTTCGTTCAACCTCAACACTTGCTCCCAAGTAACCTTGAAATCTTCAGGAGATATTTCAATCTCAAAATTTTCTTCCAGTTGAGGCGTCATAGAGCTGATATAGAACTCATCAATATAATTATGGTCATTACTCTTAGAGTTTGGGGAAAGAAGAAGGTTTCCGGCCTCTTCAACATCACGGTAGTTCAACTTGGTCAAGGTGTACAAAGCCGTAACACGTCCTCCTTCTTTTGGAGACAAAGTAACTTCCCTGGCATTTTCAAGCCCCTCCATTGCCATCCGATACGCTTTCCGGTTCACAGGATCACGCTGAGCGTTGTGACTCATTTCGGTCCCATCAACAGAGATGTCTAACCAATCAAGTTTAAGGTTACGTTTTTTAAACTCATCCAAATGAAACAGGTAGCTACCGTTGTCTATTAACCCGATCTTCATATCAGGTCTTTCTTTACGAATCATTTCAAAAGCGTCAAGATGCCATTTTCTCAAACTTCTTCCTTCATGTATGAACATCGGCCTTTCGTAGTGAGGTGGCGTTTTTTCATCCGGGGCCTGTTTGATGATGTTCTCCAATACGCCAAGCAAGTTATACTTTTCAGATAAATCCTCTGAAGACATTGCTTCTTTTTGGAAAAGGCAATGACGGCACTGCAAATTGCAAAGCCTGTCCATAACGGTTGAAACAGTGTTGGGGATCTCTTCCTTTAATGAGTTGACAATATTATCCTCCAAAAAATCATCCGGTTTTTCCATTATGTTATTAACAACTCTTGAATACCAGTAATCACTGGAATAGGCTTTTTCCATATTTTTAAATTATTTAAATAAATACAATGTAATTGTACCAAGAAATAATAAGCGACAATCCACACAACCTAAAAAGTTAACAAAACCTGGTAATTTGCAACGGAATTAACTCTGAATCAAAAAATCCGAAATACTGAAAATATAAGCTAAAACAACGATATAAAGCTTCGGGCTTAAATATCTATTTTAGTCAATAATTTTAATGACAAATTATTGACTATGTAATTATATGGCTTATTATTTGTTTATTTTAATATTTTACATATCCAACAACCTTGACTTGTTTCACGATTGATTGTATGTTGCCGGCAGACGTGAGGTAGGTTGCCCATTGAAACAAGAACAGTAATAAAGGGAGGTAAACCCATGCAAAAAGATAAGCATGCTCTGCTCGCCGAGAAGCTGAACGGCGAGACAATAAGTGACGACCTGCAAAGGCAGATCACACAGTACGCCGATAACGAGTCTCTTGTTATCGTAAACAAAGACGTCGCTGTAGTGATCACTTCACGCAGTGAATGGGGGTCGGTCGGTGGCATAGGCTACTACGATCAGGTTCGCGTCTTCTGCGGAAGCCAGGCGGACATGAAAGAGTGGCAATGGCGAGATCGCTATAGTGCCGACAATGACAGACCGTGGCTCAGAGTCAGCTCGATCGGTACGGTCAATGTACACGAAAGAGAAGAGAGCAAAGTGGTCATTGAAGTCGAACTGGTGAACAAACAACACGGCAATCGTGTTGCCACCTACGTCTTCGACCAACCCAAAGCCACAACGCCCGCGCTCTCCGAAGACGAGCAAAAGATCTTCATCTCACAAGTGGAGAAAGAGATCTTACGGATTCAAGAAGAGCTTGACAGGGCATGGGAGAGAAGACCGAAGATGTTGGACCGGTATCCAACCACCTTCGGAGACGGCTACAGGCCTTACCAACGCCCGCTCATAAAACAGCGGGAAGACCGGCCTGAGATCGGCGTTTCCGCCTTCGTGGTCCAGGAACAGATCGACCATGTGGGTAGCGACCCGCAGATCCGGCACGAGCTCTATGTTCTGACCTTTGGAGATCAAATGGCGGAACGAAAGACCGAAAGCCACGGCTATGCCTCCGAAGGTGGTGCGCTGATCTCGATCATTACGATCAAGCCGGAGAGCATCATCATCAATACCAAAGACGGCAAAGGAGAGATATCTATCCTTTGACCGTTAACCCTTTAACCGGGAAGCTCAATAGAGTTTCCTGCGCTTGACGGGCGGCGCTAAAGGTCCTTCTATCCGATATTCCGGTCGCGGTATCGGGGGTCCAATAAGCGTCCTTACTCCCACATGATGGATATAGTATGGGAGGACACATAATATCCCGAGGCTTACTTCATTAATGGTCAAGTAGGTACTTGATCCGAAACAAATGAAGTAGGGGTCGCCTGTTGTAGGTGCCTCGTAAAAATATAAAGCCCCCAAGCTCATTCTCAATGAGGAAATCACGGAGGAGCGCCTCTATCTCAAAGGCTCCTCCCCTTTCACAACCTGATGCCGGTTGTCTGATGAGCCTCTGGCAAGGCGAAAAAGAGTTCTTTGAAAGTTAAGAGGGTTTCGTGTTTTCTCCAACGGTTCTTACTGTCACTTGAGGTTGTCTAATAATAACTTCAAGTGACAGTGAGAGCGATAACCCCCTG
>SLDN01000145.1 GCA_007125275.1 Bacteroidales bacterium
GCCCAGCCCCACCACGGCACCGGCCACATAAAATCCGTTGTAGGCCAACAGGCCGAACCCGGCCAGCCCGGCCAGCTGCGAAAAGGCATTCAATGCACCCCAGCCCGGCTCACCAGCATAAAGCTGACCGGCACCCGGCACAAAGGTAGACCATAGCCTCGCCTTTTCCGGGGTCCTGCTCATCCGCGGTAATCCTCTTTCCAGGAGCTCCTCATACGCAAGCATTGTATTTTGCACCGTCAGGCTGTCTGCTTCAAAATCGATAAGCCACGACTGCAAGTGCTCACGAAGAGCATCCCAGCTTCCCTGGTCAGACAAAACGAATGCTTCAAGCAAATATACCCGCTGCTGACGAAGCTGACCAAAAGCATGTCTAAGCTGCATCAGGGTAATGTTTGCTTCATCGGCCGCACCATCCATATAGTCACAAAAGGCTATTTGATAAAGCAATTCCAGTCTTATTGAATCGTTGCCACGGAATACAAGAGAGCGTCGCAGGTCATGGCGCGCTTTTGAAAAATCGCCCATCTGCTTGAGAGCTTCAGCCTTCCCAAGATTAGCCTGAACCCTTTCCAGTGTTGAGCTGGAGTGATAAAAGACCCGCTCATAGGCAATGGATGCCTCAAAGTACTTTCCATTGGCAAATAAGCTGTCGGCCTTGCGCATCATTCCTGCAACAGCTGCTTCAGAAGCATCAGTTGAAGGCGTTGCGCAAAGGAATGTGCAGATCAAAAAGAATGCGTTGGTCCATCTCATAATGAAACTCATTGTTAACCCTTCTGGCAGCCACAACGCTGCCCATTATGTTACCGGCATAAAAAATAGTGGTAACGCCTGCGGATATGATGAAAAGCGGGCTTTCTAAACCGCCTCCCCGATAAAAGTCATAACTCGTAAATCCAAAAGCTGCCAGATAAAGAAAGCTTACGATCCCTTCAGCAGGTTTACCGGCATACACCCGACCCAGTCCGGGAACGGCTGCCGACATCATCCCGGCAAGGAAAGGACTTTTGGGAGAGGTGTGTTTAAGCTGCTCGTAGTATTGCCCCAACCGGCTCTCCTGCTGCGCCATCACATGAAAATCACCGCTGAATTCACGGGCCTGATCCCGGTAACCTTCAAAATCACGCTTCAGCAAAGATACCCCGCCAAGCTGAAACCGCTGCATCGCTTCAAGCATGGTGCCTGGTTCTACCGGCATTTCATTCAATACGCTGATGGCCTGCTGATGCTTCCCTGCATGCGCCAGGTTGTAAGCTCCAAAAAAGTGAGACTTATGAAACACAGGACTTGCAGGTCGTACCTTCAGCAAACTCTTTGCAGAAGCCTCAAGCTTTTTCTGACGATACAAAACCCAGCCCGTTAAATAGCGAACCGAGTCAATCAATTGAATACCTGTGGGCTGCAAACGTTCAAGCAGAAAAAGGCTTTCTGCATAATCGTCTCTGCTGATGAGGTAAATAATGAAATCCAGCTCCCTCCGTAATAAATCATCGTCCCATAAGCCAAAATGCTTGCCGGAAGAAAAAGCCGAAGCATTCATCCTGCCCTCAGCAGGAATGCCATCATTGCCCTCCAGGCCAATGGGGTTCATATAGATGCCAAGCATTATGGCCAAAAAAATCTGCCTCATTCTGTTTTTTTTCTGTAGATATCCGGGGCTTCTTTCACTTTGCCCGTGCGCTCATCAAAGTGCATTGGATGAATGTCGAACACAGCTACCCTGTTGCAGCGGATCAACCTGTCGGCAGTAGCTGCCACGCCAGCAACCAGACCGTATTCACTGATCAGCGACTTGCTGAAAGATGAGCACGATGGATGATAAAGGCATTCGGAAGGCAGTTGAGGTGACATGAACCTTTGATAAACAAACATCAGTCCGCCGAGGGTCAGGGTAAAAGGATTGTATCTTGCAACAAAGCCATCGCCGGAAGGCTGCATAAAGGATATGTCTTTGCCTTTCACCTCAACTGTATCACCAAAGCGGCTCATGATAAGGGATGCATCGGTTAAGTGCTCCTGTCCGTAAGTATTGCCGGCCGGCAAAAGGGCGAACAGCGAAAGCAGGGCAGATAAAATGATATTTTTAATCAATGATGTTTGCATCTTCAGGAATTTCAAAATCATACCACGAACTAATTGCGCGCCGGTTGATGCGAACATCTGAAAGAATAACCCTGTTGATGATTGAATCACCGGTTGGCAGGTAGTTGAACTCAGTTAAGCGCATGGGTAAGATAATATCTGCAAATATTTCATATTCTGAATAATATACTTTTTTGACGAGTTTGCCGCCGGCATCATAATATCCTGCATAGATGGGCATATAATCTTCGTGCACAAGCTCAATATATGAGAATAAGTGGTTGAGCTGCGAAGGGGGCATCCATTGTGTGATCATCAATGCGCCATCAAACTCGGCTTTTTGTCTGGTGAAGCCCATTTCGGCAAGGCCCATATCCTGTGTTTTCCCATTAAGAAAATAATAGATCAGGTTATTTTCAGAACTATATTCCAGGCTTTGCGTGCGATACACGGTGTTCTTTTCCGGATCATATATGGTAAGCTCACCCAGGCGGTTGGTGATCATCACCTGGTTGACAGGAGTCTCCAGCTTTGTAATCAACCTGCCAGCCAGCGACTGGTAAAAAAGCTCGGCTGACAGGCCGGCAGCCTTGCCCCCTTGCAGGCTGTGACTTTCCATTCGCAGCATAACGCGCTCAACGCCAAAATATGCGAACCCGGCAATAAAAAACGATACCAGCGAAATGGTGGCGACAATAACTATTCTAGTCATAACTAATCAATGTGTTTTCGCAATATGATTCTAAACGTTGTCCCTTGGTTAACAACGGAGTGCTTTACGAACAACTTGCCCCCGTGGTAGTTTTCAATGATTCTTTTACTCAAAGACAAGCCCAGGCCCCAACCATTTTTCTTGCTGGTGAAGCCCGGATTGAAAATGGCTTTATGCTGTGATGCCGGAA
>SLDN01000052.1 GCA_007125275.1 Bacteroidales bacterium
GAAAAATTCATAAGCTCAGGCATGGATGAATACCTTCCCAAACCTGTGAGCGAAACAATGTTGTTGAAAATGATTTTTCAACTGACCGGTTAAAATACCGTTGACAGGCCACCGGACTAGAAAATGATTTTTTTCCGGTGTGGTGAGTTCGCCGGCTGTGCGTGCATTATTCGTATCTTTGCCGGGAAATAGTCTTAGCATCATGTCAGAAAATTATTCAGAAGATACCATACGGACGCTCGACTGGAAGGAGCACATCAGGCTGCGTCCGGGGATGTACATCGGCAAGCTGGGCGATGGTGCCTCGCCCGATGATGGCATCTATGTGCTCATCAAAGAAGTGATCGACAACGCCGTAGATGAGTTTATCATGGGCTTTGGCAAGACCATAGAAGTAGCAATAGATGAGAAACAGGTGAGCGTGCGCGATTATGGTCGTGGCATACCACTTGGAAAAGTTGTTGACTGCGTGTCGCGCATCAACACGGGTGCAAAATACGACAGCAAGGTGTTTAAAAAAACTGTCGGCCTCAACGGTGTAGGTACGAAGGCAGTAAATGCCTTGTCAAACTCTTTTTTAATTGAGTCAGTTCGTGAAGGCAAATCAAAAACCGCTGAGTTTGTGATGGGCAAGCTCATCAAAGAATATGATTCGTCCGACAGCAAATCCCGCTCAGGAACACTGGTTACCTTTGTCCCTGACGAAACAATTTTCGGGAAGTTCCGCTTCATCGATGAATACATCGAACAACTTCTTTGGAACTATGTGTTTTTGAACCGTGGCCTTACCATCATTTTTAATGGCCGCAAGCTTTACTCACAAAATGGCTTGATGGACTTGCTGACACGTAACATTGACGCCCCTGTTTGCTATCCCATCATACACGTACAGGAAGCTGAATTTGAGTTTGCGTTTACGCACAGCACCAGCCAGTACAGCGAAGAGTATTACTCTTTTGTGAACGGCCAGCACACGACGCAGGGAGGCACACACCAGGCTGCTTTCAGAGAGTCGCTCAACAAAACCATCAGGGAGTTTTACAAAAAGGACTTTGATGCCAACGACATCAAAACATCCTTAATTGTAGCTTTCAGCATCAAGGTGCAGGAGCCGGTATTTGAGTCGCAAACGAAAACCAAGCTGGGCTCGCAGCACATGGAGCCGGGTGGGCAAACCATCCGCAACTACATTGGTGACATATTGAAGCGGCGCCTCGACAATTACCTGCACATACATACAGATGTGGCGGAAGCACTGCTGAAAAAGATACTGCAGTCGGAGAAGGACAGGAAAGATATGGCCAGCATCAAGAAGCTGGCCCGCGAGCGGGTAAAGAAAGCCAGCCTGCACAACAAAAAGCTGCGCGACTGCCGTGTACATTACAATGACAACCACCCGCAGCGGCTCGACACCACGCTGTTTATTACGGAGGGTGATTCGGCAAGCGGCTCCATCACCAAGGCCAGGAATGTAAATACCCAAGCCGTATTCAGCCTGAAAGGCAAGCCCATGAACAGCTATGGGCTTACCAAAAAGATCGTTTACGAGAACGAGGAGTTCAACCTCCTGCAGGCAGCTTTAAACATTGAGGATGGCATCGAAGAGCTGCGCTACAACAATGTGGTGATTGCCACCGATGCCGATGTGGATGGCATGCATATCCGCTTGCTGCTGTTGACGTTTTTTCTGCAGTTTTTTCCTGACCTGGTACGCAACGGGCACCTTTACATTCTGCAAACACCCCTTTTCAGGGTGCGCAACAAGAAAAAAACCATCTACTGTTACAGCGAGCAGGAAAGACAGACAGCTTTGAAATCACTCAGCGGTTCGCCGGAGATCACCCGTTTTAAAGGCCTTGGAGAGATTTCTCCTGACGAGTTCAGCAACTTTATTGGCACAAGCATCAGGCTTGACCCCGTTATTTTGCGTAAAGACCTCAGCATTAACGATATGCTGAGCTTTTACATGGGCAAGAATACCCCTGACAGGCAACATTTCATCATAGAAAACCTCAAGCTTGAGCTGGACGTGGTGTAAGGTGCAGATTACCGATTGCCGATTGCCGATTATCGATTATCAATGGTTTAGTAATTAATTGCATAGATCCTGAGTGATGGGCACCCATCTCCCTTGGGAGAGGGGCCGGGGGTGAGGGCAAATGTGCTGATTGTCTAAGTGATCTGGAAGTCATCCCAGTCGGCCCAGGGTCTGAAGTTATCCCGGAATCTATCGAGTTCGCTTTTTGACATCAGCACTGTTTCGGTGTGTTCTTTATTAGGTGGAATGCTTGACAGGTTTTCTCCTTTTGGACTGATCACGGCAGAATCGCCGGAGTAACCGATCTGGTTGCCGTCTGTGCCCACCCTGTTGATGCCAATCACATAGGATTGATTTTCCAACGCTCGTGCCATCAGCAAAATGCGCCACACGTGGCTGCGCTTCTCCGGCCAGTTGGCCGTGTTTAGCATGCAGTCGTAATCAAAGCCTGTGCCGGCATCATATTTGTTGCGGCTCCAAACAGGGAAGCGGAGGTCATAACAAATCAGTGGCATGATCTTCCAGCCTTTAAGCTCAACGATCAGCTTTTTATTTCCGGGCGTGTAGTGTTTGTTTTCACCGGCAAAGGTGAACAGGTGCTTTTTGTCAACAAATTCATAACTGCCATCCGGGCGCATCCATATCAAACGGTTAAAAAACTTGTCATCCTCCTTGATGATATAGCTGCCGGTGACCACACAGCCTTTGCCTTCTGCCATCTTGTGCATCCATCGCATACTTTTACACCCCATAGGCTCAGCCAGTTTATGGGGCTCCATGGCAAAGCCGGTAGTGAACATTTCCGGTAGCACAATCAGATCCGTATCCTCATCAATTGCCTTGATTTTTGTTGTAAAAATGTCGAGGTTTCTATCCCTGTCTTTCCAGAAAAGATCTGCCTGAATCAATGTTACCTTTAAATCCTGCATAATATGTC
>SLDN01000135.1 GCA_007125275.1 Bacteroidales bacterium
TCGAGCCCCGGTCGCGGTGATGAAAAATAGTCGGTGAGTGCAACCATAAAGACAATCTGGATATTGGGCTGTGATTTTTGAATAATGCGGAACCAACCTTTTTGGAAGTTAACAGGGTGTTGGTGCAGCGACTGGAATTGTCCCTGTGGGAAAACCACCAGGAGCTTGCTGGGGTCATTGAGAACAGATGCTGCATAATTCAGGGACTCGATGGCGCTGCGGTTGTTTTTCTTGATGGAGAATGCGCCGAGACGGCATAAAAACTTCCGTTTTGCCAGTTGTTCTTCATCCATCATGAGATGCAGCTTACGTTTAAATACGTTGATGTTGACGTGCCGCGCAATGAAACCGTCCCACCAGCTGAAGTGATTGCCAATAAGAATTACCGGGTTGCCGTTGTCAGTGAAATTGTTGTGTATCCTGATGTATCTGAACGCAAGCCGCATGTGTGTCCAGAGGTAGGCTCCGAAAAATCTTTCGTACAAAGGATGGTGCGCGGGCTTGATCATTAAAACAACCTCAAACTTAAGTTAAGAAGCAAAAAGAATACAAACTGGGACCCAAACAGCCACGGCGCTACTTTATTCTTCATTTTTATTCCTGCCATGTGCATGGTCACCAGGAAAACCAGAGAGATGACAAACCAGGCCTGGTAATTCTGCAATGGTATTGGCCCGCCACCCCATGACCACATATCGAGGCGAATGGCTGCCGGTTCCATCACGATGTCGTAAACGACCATGAGCACGGCTGCCATCAGTGCCTTTAGCGGCCAGAACAGCTTCGTGTCTTCCATAATGGCATAAACACAGTAGGTGAGCATGAGCCAGTTAAGCCCGATCAGCAAAGGGGTGTCGAAAAGCTTAAAGCCCAAAGCCCTGCCATAATAATATGATCCAAACACCTGTCCTGTATGCACCCCCAGTACTTCAATCAGGTATCCTGCCAGTGCAATAATGACGAAAATAAGCATGTCCGTTTTCCGCCACCTTTTGTGAAAAAACAGAAGGATGGTGGAGCTGAGCAGAAGCGACAGGGGCATCAGCCCGATAAATAATTGGCGGGTAGTGGGCAGGCTGAGGCCGATGACGCCTACAGCATAATAAATCACGAAAAAATAAGCAGCCAATTTATGCTTCATCTTTTTATTGGTTTTGAAATCTCTTTGTCAATAATTTTTGCTGATGCAAGGGCAAGCGGTATTCCGCCACCTGGATGCACGCTTCCACCTGTAAAGAAAAGGTTTTTTATTGACTTTTTAAAATTTGGATGGCGATAAAATGCTGAAAACTTGTTGTTCGAGCTTAATCCGTATAGAGAACCCCTGAATGAGCCTGTCTCTTTTTCAATGCTTCGAGGGTCTGCAACATGTTCGTTCACAATGTGTTGTTCAATGTTAATACCCAAGGTGCGCTCAATCTTATTGATGATGTTTTTTCGCGTTTCACTGACCAGCAAATCCCAGTCCTGCCCAATATTTTCCGGTGCGTTGATCATCACATACCAGTTTTCGTTGCCGTGAGGAGCGTCGCCTGCGACGGTTTTGGCACTGATAAATATATACACCGTGGGGTCGTCAATAATGCTTTTTGACCGGAACAAGTGATCGAACTCTTCCCTGTAGCGCTCAGAAAAAAGGATGTTGTGCAGCCCCAGCTCCGGGAACTGCCGGTCGACACCCCAGTAAAAAATCATTGCTGAACTTGACCTCTCGAGCTCCAGTTGCTTCACAGGTAACGGCAGCTTTGGCAGCAATTTTTTATAGAGATGAACGATATCGACATCGCTTACCACAATGTCAAAAGCTTCTGTTTTTCCGTTGACACGAATGCCACTGACGCAATGCTCTTTGATGATGATCTCTTCAACGGGGGTGTTAAAGAAGAATTTGACACCGATATCCCGGGCCAGCCGGTAGAGGCTGTCAACAATATGATACATCCCTTTTACAGGAAAAAAGGCACCGATGTTATGTTCGAGATGTGGGATAATGTTAAGGGTTGCCGGAGTTTTGTAAGGGCTGGAGCCGTTGTAGGTGGCATAGCGGTCAAAAAGCTGAACAATTTTGGGATGACTGAACCATTTTGTGTTTTTGTTGTGCATGCTGGTGAAAACATCCAGCTCGTGCAAATGAAACAGCGCTTTGCGGTATGGGGGCAGAAAAAAGTTGCTGGTTTTGTGGATGGAATTAAATAAGAACACATCTTTAGTGACCCTGTAAAGTCTTTCGCTTTTTTTCAGGAACCCTGTTATCCTGGATGGAGCAACACCACATTTTTGTGCCACTTCATTGGCAAAGTTGCCGGTATCGTGCCAGGCATTGATCATTGTGCCATCTTCCCAAAAGTATTTGCAGCTTGAATCAAGTTGCCGGTAGTTGAAATATTGCCTGGGGTCTTTGCCGCAAAGAGTGAATAGCTCGTCAACCAGTTCGGGCAGGGTGAACAGCGACGGACCTTTGTCAAAACGGAAGCCATCCGTTCGCAATTCAGAAATCTTGCCTCCGGGCTGTGATGCCTGTTCAAAAACAGAAACATCGTAACCCTTCGCAGCCAAGCGGATGGCCGAAGCAATTCCGGCCACACCTGAACCAATTACAGCAATTTTTTGTTTCATATGCAAAGATATATGCTAAACATTTGAAAATGCAAAGAATTTCGGGCTTGTTCTGCATTTTTTTGCTATATTCACAAACTGATTTCGATTTCCGATTGTCGATCGACAGTTGCGGTTGCAGCGCATAAAGGCACAAAACAGCAAGCAGGCAGGAAGAAAGAAAAAGTAATTGCATTGCTCCTGAGTGACGGGAACCCATCTTCCTTGGGAGAGGGGCCGGGGGTGAGAGCATCCCCGGTACAATCGTAAAACACAGAATATTAAACATCTAAGAAGGTATAAAAAATGAAAGCACTAATAATTGGTACCGGTCTTGGCGCAATGACGACTGCCATGCGTCTTGCCTCACGTGGTTACA
>SLDN01000209.1 GCA_007125275.1 Bacteroidales bacterium
GTCTTCCTGCTGCCCCGCCTGGGTAAGGTATACAGAAGAATTTCGCCCTGAATGGATTCCCATGCTGGCTATGACCAAATCGGCGCAGCAGATCATGGGCACCGTCGTCAAGTCACATTATGCAGAATTAAGCGGTATAGATAGTGAAAACATATATTCAGTAACTGTTTTGCCCTGTACTGCCAAAAAGTTTGAAGCCTCACGTGAGGAAAATACACACAAGGGCATTTCTGAAACGGATGCTGTACTTACCGTTCGTGAGTTGTTTCAACTTTTCAGATGTTACGGCCTTGACATTAGCCAGCTGCAGGCTGAAAAACCGGATGAACCATACAACTGTTCATCTGCCGCCGCCGCTGAAGCCGGATACTCAGGAGGAAAGGCTGAAGCCGTTGCCAGAGAGGCATTCAGGATGCTTGGTGGTAAGCCGGAAGACTTCCGGTTTACAACACCAAAAAACCTTGCCGGAAAGAAAGAAACCAAAGTCAGTATCGATGATCAGCAACTGGGGTTTGCCTGGGTCAGCAGCATCAAAGAAGCAGACGACTACATTGCGAAGTTACTGGAAGATGGTCGCAACGACATTCATTACATAGAAGTGATGGCTTGCCTTGGCGGCTGTGCCGGTGGGGGTGGGCAGCCAATCAGCCGGGGCTTCGAAAAAAGCATAGCCCGAAAAAAGATGTGTATGGAAATGGAAAAACAGAGTCAGCTGACTTTTACTGCTGATAACCCCGCCCTCAAGGCATTGCTAGAAAATGACCAAGTCTTTTCGGGCCGGCCGGAAGGTACAGATTGGTTAAAAACCGGCTTCAAAAAAGCTTAATCCTATGCAGCATTATAAACAGAACAAGGAGATTATTTACACGGTCAAGGACCGCTGCAAGGTTTGTTATACCTGTGTGCGCGAATGCCCGGCCAAAGCAATTAAAATTGCCAACGGGCAGGCGGAAATCATTCCGAGCAGGTGCATCGCCTGTGGAAATTGTATCCGCGTATGCAGCCGTGATGCCAAAATGTTTGCCTTCTCCATCGACAAAGTTAAAATGTTGCTGCACGCGAATGAGCCTGTTGCAGCCATCGTGGCTCCGAGTATCGCCGGTGAATTCACTGACATCAGCGACTACCGCCATTTCGTTGGAATGATCCGGGTACTTGGCTTCGATTATGTTACAGAAGTTGCATTTGGTGCTGAACTTATTGCCAAAAAATATAAAGAACTGCTTGAGTAAAGACCAGGCAGACCGCTGATATCCACGAGCTGCCCGGCTATCGTAAGTTATGTAGAGAAACATCATCCACAGATTATTGACTCCCTTGTGCCCGTGGTGTCTCCAATGATTGCCACAGCTAAGGTTGTTAAGAAAAAGTATGGCGAGAATACCAGGATCGTATTCATCGGTCCATGCATTGCAAAAAAGGTGGAAGCCGCAGAGGAGCAGTTCGATGGTCTGATTGACGAGGTCATATCCTTTGTTGAGCTGCGCCGCATGTTCGAGGAGAAAAAGCTTGGAGAACACAATGTTACCGCAACTGACTTTGATCCGCCGATCGCAGGAAAGGGTGCCATCTTTCCCATCAGCGGAGGGATGTTGCAAACCGTTGACCTGGAAGAAGACTTTGTAAAGGGTGATATTATCGTTGCTGAAGGCCGCCATGACATCATCGAAGTACTGCGTGAATTTGAGGAAGGACTGCTGGAAGCCAAGATGTTTGACCTGTTATGTTGCAACGGCTGCATCAATGGCCCCGGCATGAGCCACAAGCACCAGTTCTTCTTCAAACGGAAAAACATCTCAAACTTTGCCAAGCGGAAATACGATCGCCTCGACCTCAACCAATGGCAGCAAGACCTCAATACCTATCTGGAACTTGAAATGGGTCGCAAGTTTAGCGCCAATGATCAACGCTTTCCTGATCTGCCAAAAAAAGAAGAAATCCGCGAAGTGCTTTCCCGTTTTGGCAAAAAAGAACCGGAAGATGAACTAAACTGTGGCGCATGTGGTTACGATACCTGCTATGAACACGCCGTGGCGATCCTGCAGGGCCTGGCTGAGTCTGAAATGTGTCTTCCCTTTACCATCGATCAGCTCCACGAATATATCGCCGAACTGGATATCTCAAACAAAAAACTTGCCTCGACACAGGCAGCACTTAAGCAAAGCGAGAAGCTGGCCTCCATGGGACAGCTGGCAGCAGGCATTGCACACGAAGTAAATAACCCGTTGGGTGTGGTTATTATGTACAGCCACATCCTGCTGGATGAAATAGATCCAACCTTACCTTTGTACCGCGACCTTAAAATGATTGTGGAGCAGGCCGACAGATGCAAAAAAATCGTAGGAGGCCTGTTGAATTTTGCAAGAAAAAGCAAGGTGAGTATTGATGAAGTCAATGTAAAGAATCTGATTAATAACGGATTAAAAACATTCGTCTTGCCTAACAATGTAAAACTTGATATTAAAATTAACACCCAGGACCCGGTGCTGGAATGTGATCACGACCAGATGGTTCAAGTGTTTGCAAATTTGTTTAAGAATGCTGTGGATGCAATGCCCCGGGGAGGAGAACTCACCATTACGGTAGATGATGCCGAGAACAAGCAAGATCTTGAATTCAATGTCAGGGATACGGGTACAGGCATCTCAAAAAATAATATGGAGAAGATGTTTGAGCCTTTCTTCACCACCAAAGAAACAGGGCAGGGGACAGGGCTTGGCCTGCCAATCATCTACGGCATCATTAAAATGCATAGCGGAAATATAAAAGTGGAGTCGAATGACAACCCGGAAGCCGGACCAACGGGCACGAACTTTTTCGTTACGCTGCCAAAAAAATCCAAGGAACAAAAGAATAATCAAATAAGCGAAGACCAGATCATCGGTTAGAAACAGAAAAAACAGATTGCCATGTTGAAAAAAGAAAAAAAGACCATCTTGATTGTCGATGACGA
>SLDN01000010.1 GCA_007125275.1 Bacteroidales bacterium
AAGATGCCGAACTTGGCTTTGCCGGTAAGTACTTCACGCCGGCCTAATAAACTGGCCTGACGGCTTTCATTCGCGATGCGGAAGTCTTTTAGGATTTCCTCTTTTTGCCTCTTTGTGAACTTTTCTTTCTTAGCTGCCATTGGAGATAACAAAATATTTTGATGATTAGAAGTTTTTGTTCCGTTAACCGTCTATTACATTAATGAAAAAAGTCGCTAAATGTTCAATACCACACGCAGGCTTCACTAAGGCGATGCCGGCGCTATGCCTTTTTTGACAGGTCTTCCAGGTTTCTCTTGATGTCGCGCAGGTCCTCCCGGATCGATTTTTCTATATTGGAAATATTGATCCTTTCACCACGCATGCTAAGCCTGTCAGCAGTCGTTATGGCCTTTGGGATTACTATCCACAAAATAATGTATGCCAGGATGGTGCTGCCGGCGGCAAAAATGAGCAATACAAACAACAGCCTTACCCAGGTCGGGTCAATGTTGAAATAGGCTGCCAGGCCACTGCATACGCCCCCAATGTATTTGTTGTCAGGGTCGCGAAACAATTGTTTCGGGGCAGGATCTTCAGATGAATAATCACTTGTTTCCCTGCGGCCGGTGCTTTCATTTCCGTCGTCGCTCATTTCAGCCGGCTCGCCTAACTGGGTGATGACTTCACGCACGTCTTCGATGTTTACAACCTGCTGATGGCTTTTTTTGCGTTCCTGGAACATTTCTGCAATGCGGCCTTCGATGCCCGCAACAATCTCTTCACCGCCGTGCTCGTGCCTGAAGTGTGCTTTGATCCGTTCAAGATAGCGGCTTAGCTTGTAATAGGCATCCTCATCAATGTGAAAAACGATGCCGTTGATGTTTGCTGTCAGTGTTTTTTTCATGGTTTGCAAGTTTTGAAAACAAAAATAAAATAAAGATTGATATGGATTTTGTTTAGTTGTTATAAATTGCCTGCATTTGTTGTGATCTTGTCAATGGATGCGACCAGTTCGGTCCAGGTGCTGTGAAGCTCCTTAAGGAAATCCTGACCCAGCGCCGTTACCAGGTAGTACTTTCGTGGAGGTCCGCCAGTTGACTCCTCCCACCTGTAGGTGAGCAGTCCGTCATTTTTTAAGCGCGTGAGGAGCGGGTAAACGGTGCCCTCAACTACAAGCAATTTGGCATTTTTTAATGCCTGGATGATCTCAGAAGCATAAGCTTCCTTTTGGGATAACAGGGATAAGATGCAATATTCGAGGATCCCTTTGCGCATCTGTGCTTTGGTGTTTTCAAGTTTCATGGCTTACAGACTTTATTATTAATGTGTTGGCTTTTGTTATACAAAATCTGTGCAAAGATGCAATAAAAAATAGTACTATGTAAGGCATAGTACTATTTTTTAAGAATATTTAAGAGTTTGGGGTTTTAGGTGGCACTATGCTTAATGGTTTTTAAGCAAAGGCCCGTGATTTTTTTGAAGCGGAAGGTGGGTTTTCGTTAAGAAAATTATGAAACGTGGTCAAAATGCCACTTTAAGGCTTGCCTGTATTTCTGCCCTGGTTTTAAAAGTGTTTCAGGAAAACCTGGGGTATTTGGGGTGTTAGGGAAATGTTGATTTTCGAGGCATATGGCCATGTTTTTTTCGTAAACAGTGCCATTGTGTCCGATGAGCGAACCATCCATGAAGTTTGAGGTGTAAACCTGGATGCCGGGTTGGGTGCCGTAAACTGTGAGCCTCCTTCCTGATCCGGGATGATATAAAACGGCAACAGGCTCATCAATGCTACCATTTTTATTCACTACAAAGCAATGATCCATTTGGGCAGAAAGCTTTTGCCCGGGGATGCCTTTGATGAGTCTGTTATGATAGTCGAAAGGCGTGCCCTTGCAGTCAAGGTACTCTCCTGTTGGTATTTGATTTGGATCATTGGCAAGGTATTGGGCCGCTTTTAACCACAGATAATGATCGAACACATTTCCTGTAAATCCATTCAGGTTGAAATATGTATGGTTTGTCAGGTTAACATGGGTCGCTGCGTCGCTTGTCGCTTCGTATTTAATTTCAATCGTATTGTTGTCATGAACAATGTATTTGACTTCTGCATCAAGGTTTCCCGGATAGCCTTCTTCCAGGTCAGGACTTTTATATTTTAATAAAACGCCTGCATAAGTCTTTTCAGAAAATGGATGCGCATCCCAGGGCTTTTTATCGAAGCCTTCCTTGCCCCCGTGCAAATGGTTTGGTCCGTTATTCACATGCAGTGTGTATTCTTTACCCTCAATCATGAAGATTCCGCCGGCTATGCGATTTGCGTAGCGACCTACGATAGCACCAAAATACGGGTGTTCTTCAAGGTAGGGCTTCAGCACAGGAAATCCTGCAGTAATTTCAGCTACGTTTCCGTTTCTATCAGGTGCCTGTATGGAGGTTATTATCCCCCCGTAGTTGCTGATGGAGACTTTCAGCCCGCCCGCCGCTTCAAATCTGAATATTTTTACGTCACGACCATCAGGAAGTTTGCCGAATTCCGTTTGCAAAGATTTCATATGTTTTTATTTGTGTAAGTGATTGTATGTCTGTGGCTTGTATTTATTCCTAAGATGGTGAATGGATGTTAGATATTAGAAGTTAGATGTTAGATTTTCTTTTCCCAACCTCTATCTTCCAACATCTGATCTCTAACTTCCACCATCCAGCTCCCATCTTTTCCGCCGTGCACCCTCCGAGCTTAATAAGCCGCAAACCCTTCCAGCTTCGCGCGGAGACGCAAGTGCGAAGCAAAAATACAAAATTATCGCTCTCAGGCTGGATTCAGCAGTTTTTCTGGTGCTTTTTGCGAAGCCTTGCGCTTGCGCCATTTTGGCAGCTGTCATCAGTTGGCATAAACTTTGATTTTCCGCAGATGTTAAAGTGAAACTAACTATTATTAATATTGTATACTATGCAAAAGGGCAAGATCAACGTTCA
>SLDN01000185.1 GCA_007125275.1 Bacteroidales bacterium
ACAGGTGTTATAGGCAATTAAGACTTGCGCCGCCAAATTAAGTAAATTGCCCAAATAACCAAAAGAAATTAAGCTATTATAAACACTCAAGAAGTTTCTCCATCTGAATGCCTCTGGAGCCCTTGATAAGGATATGATGACTTTGGATATGATGGTTTTTTAACCAATCGGCTGCTTCGCTCACATGTTTAAACACCTTTGTGCATTTATCGCTTGCACAAACCTCAGAAAACACTTCACCGACAAACACTTTTAGGGTAAAGCTGTTTTCGCTGACGTGTTGAAAAATGGCTTTATGTTCTGCGATGGCATCCTTTCCAAGTTCAAGCATATCGCCAAGCAGCACAGCTTTGTTTTCAGCTGGGTAGTTAATGAAGTTTTCGAGAGCGGCAGCCATGCTCGTGGGGTTGGCGTTGTAGGCGTCCATCAGGATGGTGTTGGATGCTTTTTTGATGATCTGGGAGCGGCTGTTTTTTGGCTCATAGGATTCTATTGCCTGGATTATTGAAGTGGCAGGCACGCCAAAATACAGGCCTGCCGTGATGGCAGCCATGATGTTGCCAAAGTTGTAACTCCCTGTCAGCCTGCTGCGGATTTCGCCTTCGATGCCGGCAGCTGCTTTTCCAAAGTTTTTGTTTGCTCTGAATCTGATATTGACGAAGGGGAAGGTGGCAGTAATGGCGCCAGAGCAGTGGCATTCTGATCCGGTGCCATAAGTGATGGCATTCTTTGAGCCGGCATGCTTTTTAAGTCTTTCATCGTCATGATTAACAAACAGCACGCCATTGTTACCGGAAACGAAATCAAACAGCTCTGACTTTGCTTTTTCAATGTTGTCAACACTCCCGAATCCTTCCAGGTGTGCTTTGCCGATGTTGGTGATGATGGCGTGTGTAGGCTTTGCCAGTGCTGATAAATGGGCAATTTCTCCGATGTGGTTTGCGCCCATTTCGATGATGGCCAGTTCAGATGTGTTTTTTAGAGATACGAGTGTGAGGGGGACGCCGATGTGGTTGTTGAGGTTTCCCTGCGTTGCCGATGATGCAAAATGCTGTGAAATAACAGCCTGCATCAGTTCTTTGGTTGTCGTTTTGCCATTGGTTCCTGTGATACCCAGAAATGGGATGTCGAACTTGTTCCTGTATCTTCCGGCAAGCTCCTGTAGGCAGGAAAGGGCATCTTCAACCAGGATATACTGATTGCCTTTATCGTATTGGGGGTCGTCGATGACGGCATAGGCACAGCCTGCCTTGAGTGCATTTTCTGCGAAGCGGTTGCCGTCGGTTTGATCGCCTTTCAGGGCAAAGAAGATATCGCCGGCACGGGCATTTCGGCTGTCAATACAGACATTGCTACCTTTTTCTACAATCTTTATGAGGTCTGAAAGCCGCTGTTGATTCATTGGTTAATTGGCAGGGCGGCCGATCTGGTCCATGGCACAACGGAAGCCAATGTCGTTGGCTGATTTATTCTGATCCAGAAACCTCCTCGTGCCGGGGGATAGCCAGTATGCTCTGTCTTTCCAGCTACCACCTTTGAAAACCCTTGCCTCGTTGTTTATCAATGTTTCTCCAACCGGATATACGGGTTGTCCTTCTGCAATAGCAGACATCTGGTCACCATCGCGATAGTCGGTGAAGTCTCCCTGTTTGTAATTCCTGAAGCCCAGCACTTCTTCTTCATCAATCTCTTCATATTGGACGCGTCCGATGTCGTCGAACAGGATGTTGCCATCATCATCACGCGCTACTGTTCTGAAAATATTTCCGCGGAAGGGTCTGAAGTCTGCAACGGTTTCGTGCGAAAGTGGGCGATAAACATCTTTTACCCATTCGTTGACGTTTCCGGCCATGTTGTAGAGGCCGTAGTCGTTGGGCCAGAAGGAATATACCGGCATGGTCAGCTCTCCACTTTGGTTTCCTGATCCGGCAATGCCTGACAGGTCGCCGGGTCCTCTCTGGAAGTTGGCTAAAAACTGTCCTCTCGACCTTCTTTCAGTGCTTCTGAGGTTGCTACCAGCCCAGGGGTAAACGCGTCCTTCTGCAATATTTTCTTCGCTGGTTGATCCAATGAGCCCAAGGGCGGCGAATTCCCATTCGGCCTCGGTGGGCAGGCGGTAGCGTGGCAGCAGCAAGCCATCTTCCCATCTCACACGGCGGCCTGTTTCGTCTCTTACCAGACCTTCATAATGGCCTGCCAGGTAGGCCTGTGTAGTGAAATAGTTTGTGGGGCGCTGGTCTTCCAGGTTGATCTCGATGTGTCCATTGTCATACAATATCCACTCGTTCACCCTGTCGGTACGCCACGACGCATAGTCGGCTGCCTGCACCCAGCTTACGCCTACAACCGGATAGTCGTCGAAGGCCGGATGGCGCAGGTAGTTCTCCACGAAGGGCTCATTGTAGGCCAGCGGGTCACGCCACACAAGGGTGTCGGGCAACGCATTCATGTATACATCAGGGTGTGTCACCCTGAACACCCTGCTTAGCCAGTGCAGGTATTCCCTGTATTCGAAATTGGTGATTTCAGTCTCATCCATGTGAAAAGAAGCCACGCTTACGCGCCGCGGCAGGTTGTTCCAGTCGAACATCACGTCGTCGTCGGTGCGGCCCATCACAAAGGTGCCACCTTCAATGAAAACCATCCCCGGGCCGGGATCCTGATGCTGAATCTGTGAGCGGCCATATTCACCCGCAGCCGGATCACCCAGAGACCATCCGGTTGTTCTGGATTTTTCAGGTCCGGAAAAAACATTTCTCGTCCATTCACAAGATGGTAAAACCATGATGGACATAAGTACTACTGTAAGTATGGGTACTTTTTTGAAAAAGTATTTTATCATAACATGCGTGTTTAAAAAGATGACCACAAAAGTAACTAAAAACCCTGATGATTTATTATGCAAAAGCCAAAATTTCTTTAGGGGCAGTTGAA
>SLDN01000217.1 GCA_007125275.1 Bacteroidales bacterium
AGATAATAACTATGCAAACAACAACAATTTCTGATTTCAGGAGTAATATAAAGAAATACCTGGACAGTGTAGCGGAAAACTTTGATACCTTGATTATCAATCGAGGGAAGGGTAGTGGGGTTGTGATTATGTCTTTGGAAGAATATAATTCACTGGAAGCAACAAGATATGAACTGTCTTCCCGGAAAAATGAGCAAAGACTTGATGCCGCCATTGAAAAGTTGAACCACGGTGATGGTTTTAGCAAAGATCTTATTGAGCAATGAAATATGTTTTTGTTGAGGAGTCTTGGGATGACTATCTTTATTGGCAGCAAACTGATAAAAAGCTTCTTCAAAGGATTAATAAGTTGTTAAAGGACATTGCCAGGGATCCTTTTTCTGGGATTGGAAAGCCCGAACCTTTGAGATCAAAGTACAGTGGATACTGGTCACGACGTATTGATGACAAACACCGGCTGATTTATAAAGTCAGGCAAAATGAAATATTGATTGCGAAATGCAGGTTTCATTACGATGACAAATAACTGTTTTTATTATGGCTTTTGACACCATCATCGAATTACAGAATGTATCTGTTTTTCAGAAAAACATCCTCGTGCTTTCTGATGTGAGTCTGCAGATTGCACGTGGGCAGTTTTGCTACCTCTTCGGCCGCACCGGTTCAGGGAAAAGCAGTCTTTTAAAAATCCTTTACGCTGACTTGCCTATGGTAGATGGTTTTGGCCGGGTTGCCGGTGCAGAACTTTTGGGTATCAAAGACAGGGAGATCCCATTTCTGCGACGCAAGATCGGCATCGTTTTCCAGGATTTTCAGTTGCTGAACGACCGGTCGGTGAAGGAAAACTTGTTTTTTGTAATGAAAGCTACCGGCTGGCGCGATCAACTTGCGATGGAAGAGCGGATGGAGGATGTGCTGGAAAAAGTGGGCTTGCAAACCAAAGGGTTTAAGATGCCACACCAGCTCTCTGGTGGTGAACAGCAGCGCGTAGTGATTGCCCGGGCACTGATCAACGACCCGGATATTATCCTTGCCGACGAACCAACAGGAAACCTTGACCCCGAAACCAGTGAGGGCATCATGGAGCTGATGTATGATATCAGCTCCACCGGCAGAGCCGTGTTAATGGCTACCCACGACTACAGCCTCTTCAGGAAATTCCCTGCCCGGATTTTTAAATGTGAAGGCGGCAAACTAACCGAGGTGCCGCAACAAATGGATGCTGAAGCCCAGGATGACAAGATGATTGAGACAGGGGAGCAGTAATAAACGTCATGAAAAAAGCCATTCTAGCGGTAAGCAATGACATACATACTGACCAGCGTGTGAACAAGGCTGCCCGAACCTTGCATAAACTGGGTTTTGAGGTATTGATCATTGGGGTAAAACGCAGTTATAGCAGGCCGTTTGCCCCGCCTTATGCTTCAATAAAAAGAATTCCGCTGTTGTTTCATAAGAAATTCCTTTTTTATGCCGAATACAATATAAAACTGTTTTTTACCCTGCTATTCAGTCGGTTTAACCTGCTCATCAGCAATGACCTTGACACTTTGCCGGCGAGTCATCTGGCAGCTTTTCTGAAAAAGAAATCCCTGATCTATGACACACACGAATACTTTTGCGGCAGTCCCGAAATAGTTAGCCGTCCTGCGGTGCTTCGATTCTGGAAATCATTGGAGAAGTGGTTGTTCCCTAAGCAAAAAACCATTATCACGGTCAATAAGTCCATCGCATCATTGTATGAAAAAGAATACGGCAAAACCATACATGTAATCAGAAACATTCCTCCCTACAGATCTCCCGGTGGCTGCCTTCCGGCTGATGAATTGAGCCTCCCACCTCACAAAGACATCATACTATTGCAGGGCTCAGGCATAAATATTGACCGGGGGGCCGAAGAACTGCTGCTGGCTATGCTCCCCGAACATGGACTTAAAAACGTGTTGCTGGTGATCATCGGTTCGGGTGATGTACTGCCAAAGCTGAAAGAGATGGCCGGACAGCAGCAACTGAAAGGGCGTGTACAGTTTTTTGACCGGATGTCTCACGATCTTCTTTATGAATATACGAGATATGCAAAGATTGGTGTGTCGCTCGACAAGGACACCAATCTTAACTACCGTTACAGCCTTCCCAATAAGCTGTTTGACTATATCATGGCCGGCACTCCGCAGCTTGCGTCAGATCTGCCGGAAGTTGCGGCGATCATCAAAAAATACAATACCGGAATGCTTGTCCAAAACCACGATCCTGTCCACATCGCCAAAAGCATACAGTTGATGCTTTCTGACCCTGAACAATTCAAGGAATGGGAAGCAAACTGTTTAAATGCTGCCAGGGAGCTTTGCTGGGAGAATGAAGAAAAAAGGTTGATTGATATTTACAGCCGGGTTCATTAGCTTTGGTCATGTATTCAATCCAGCCCCATGGCTTACCTTCTTAATCTTTATCGCTGATTTCGTTTTTCTTTTCTTTTCCAATACGTGAAATCCGAATATTCAGGTAGGCAAACAATACGGTCATAAACGGGCTGATGATGTTAAAAAACGCATAAGGCAGGAATGTCAGCGTTGGTACGCCGAGGACGCTGGCCTGGGTTGCTCCGCAGGTGTTCCAGGGCACCAGTACGGATGTTACTGTGCCGCTGTCCTCAAGGGTGCGGCTCAGGTTTTGCGGGCTCAGTCCGCGTTTTTTATAAGTGTCGGCAAACATCCTTCCTGGCACCACGATGGCAAGGTATTGGTCGCTGGCTGTTACATTGAAGAATATACATGTTCCGGCTGTTGCGGCCACAAGCGAACCGGTGTTGTGTGCCAGCTTGATGACCGACTCGGTGATGCGGCGCAGCAGTCCGCTCGACTCCATGATGCCTCCGAATATCATCGCGCAGATGATGAGCCATACAGTATTCAGCATTCCGCTCAT
>SLDN01000196.1 GCA_007125275.1 Bacteroidales bacterium
AACTGGCCCATGGGCAGGGTGCTGATGTCGTATTTTGCATCCATTTATGTCAGGATCATCACAAGCATGCCCATACAGGATACCACCGCGGGCTTCAAGTGCTATAAGAGAGCAGTTCTGGAAGCTATAGATCTGGACGACATCAGGTTTACGGGTTATGCCTTCCAGATTGAAATGAAGTTTACAGCCTGGAAGCTGGGTTTTAAAGTGAAGGAGGTTTCCATTGTATTTACCGACCGCACAGAAGGTGCTTCCAAAATGAGCACCGGCATTTTTCGGGAAGCCGTGCTGGGTGTTATCAGACTTCGCTGGCAAAGCCTCATTAACAGAAAGAAATACAAGCCACTGCAACCCTGAATAATGCAACGCCCACAGCAATTTATCTCAAAAAAATCAGACGGATGACTAGCACTGCCTTTTTATTGAAGAATGCCGGGATTATCAATGAGGGTCAAACTTTTAAGGCTGATCTCTATATTAACAATGGGCTGATTGAGAAAATCTTTCGCGGGGGCCATGACAGTCAGATCAATGAGGCAGAAACCAGGGTTTTGGACCTTGCAGGCATGCTCTTGCTGCCCGGAGTCATTGACGACCAGGTGCATTTTCGCGAACCCGGCCTGACACATAAAGCCGATCTGACCACTGAATCGCGCGCTGCCGTAGCCGGCGGCATAACCAGCTTCATGGAGATGCCCAATACGCTGCCGCAAACCACCACACAGGAACTCCTGGCAAAGAAGTTCAAAATCGCTTCAGAAAAAAGCCTTGCAAACTACTCTTTTTTTATTGGCGCTACCAACAACAACAACGATGAGCTTAGAGCTACCGATCCAAAGAATGTTTGTGGGATAAAGGTTTTTATGGGTTCTTCAACAGGGGATATGCTGGTTGACGACCCGGCAGCCCTTGCAGGAATTTTCAGGAACGCCAAACTGCCGGTGGCCGTACATTGCGAAGATGAAAAAACCATCGCAGCCAATATGAAGCTGGCCAGTGATAAGTTTGGCGAAGACATCCCTCCTTATATGCACGCAATCATTCGCAACCACGAAGCCTGCGAAACATCCACACGCTATGCGCTAGGCCTTGCTGAAAAATTCAACACCCGACTGCACCTGCTGCATCTCAGCACAAGCAATGAGGTCAGACTGCTGAGAAATGACATCCCCCTCGCGGAAAAGCAAATCACCGCTGAAGTATGCGTTCATCATCTCTGGTTCTCGATTGATGACTACGCAAAAAAAGGAACCCTCATCAAGTGGAACCCCGCTGTCAAATATGAAGATGACCGCATTGCACTCATAGAAGGCATCCGGGATGGTTACCTGGACGTTGTTGCAACCGACCATGCACCGCACACCCTTGCCGAAAAACAAAATCCATATACAAAGTGCCCGTCAGGAGCACCTATGGTGCAACATGCATTGCCGGCAATGCTTACCTTAGCAGCCCAAAATGGGATCACCCCGGAAAAAATTGTTGAGCTGATGTGCCACAACCCGGCTGTTTGTTTTAATGTCAGGAACAGGGGCTTTATCAGGGAAGGATACGCTGCCGACCTCGTGGTTGTCAATCCTGAGAAAAAAACGCTCGTCACAAACGATCATATCCTTTATAAATGCGGCTGGTCTCCCCTCGAAGGGGCAAGCCTCGATTATACCGTAGAATATACTTTTGTGAATGGCAATGTCGTTTATGAAAAGGGAAAAGTCATTGAAGGCTTAACAGGTGAAGCACTCGTGTTTTCAAGATAGCTAAATTCGTGGGCCACCAACATTTCCCAAACACATACAAGGAATGCAAGCCAACACTCCATCCATAACCCAATACCGCAAGTCTTTCAGGCTATTATTTATCATTGCTATGGCCTGCTCGCTGGCGGCCTGCGGCTTTTTCAGGGCCCCCGGAAAAGACAAGTGCGACAAACTCCTGTCAAGGGAAAAAATGACCAACATCCTTACGGACATATACCTGCTGGAATCCTACATACGTGAGCAGCAGCAGTTTGATCGCAGCATCATTGATTCCGCAGATTATTATTATTACAGGCTGCTCAGGCAATACGATGTAGAGCTAAGCATCTTCGAAGCTGCCCTGGATTGCTATCTTCTTGACAGGCAGGAGATGGATGCCATCCATGAAGAGATGTTAAACCGCCTAAGCGTCAAGGAAAGTGAGATCTCCATAAGACGTTCTGAAGCAGAAGGGGAAGCCCCGTCAGTCATTCAGGATTAGCTTTTCTCAGAAAACAAATTCTTCACCACATCGTCACCGGCAACATTTGGCAGGGTAACTTTCAGGCGAGGTTCGGCCTGCATGGCTCTTTTGATTGCAAATATCGCTTCTTTATTTCTTGCCCAGCTGCGCCGTGCGATACCGTTGTTCACGTCCCAGAACAACATGCTTTCGAGCCGCCGGTCGGCTTCGGCTGACCCGTCCAGCAACATGCCGAATCCGCCATTGATCACCTCACCCCAGCCAACGCCGCCGCCATTGTGGATGGACACCCAGGTGGCACCACGGAAGCTGTCGCCGATCACGTTGTGGATGGCCATATCGGCTGTAAACTGCGAACCGTCATAAATATTGGATGTTTCCCGGTAAGGGCTGTCGGTACCACTCACGTCGTGATGGTCCCGGCCCAGTATCACCGGCCCGCTGATCAGCTTATCGCGAATGGCCTTGTTGAAGGCCCGGGCAATGCGTATGCGGCCTTCGCTGTCGGCATACAGAATGCGTGCCTGGGAGCCTACCACAAGCTTGTTCTGCTCCGCCTGCTGAATCCATAAAAGATTATCCTCCAGCTGCTGCCTGATCTCAGGGGGCGACTCCTTGATCATCTCACTGATCACTTCAGCCGCCAGTTTATCCGTAACGCGCAGATCAGCAGGGTCAGATGAAG
>SLDN01000104.1 GCA_007125275.1 Bacteroidales bacterium
AAGCAAATAAGGCAAATATAATGAATTATCCAAAACAAAATTCAATAGTTTGAAAAAAAAACCGCATCTACAAAAAGCGCCAGGTTTGAACACCCCGACAGGGAAGTGTCGACTTGCCATTCTGGCTTCCGGCAGCGGCAGCAATGCGCAGCGCTTTATAGATTATTTCAGGGAGCACCCAAAAATTGAGATTGCCGTCATCATTTCCAACAATTCGGGGGCCTATGTTCTGAAACGTGCCGAGGAGGCAGGGATTCCGACTGTTGTCGTTCCTAAATCAGGCTGGGATGACAAGGGAACGATCAAGGCTCTGTTTCAGTCGCACAGGGTGGATGCCGTCGTACTTGCAGGATATTTGCTGCTGCTGCCATCCTGGTTCATAGCGATGTTTCCGAGCAGAATTTTCAATATCCACCCGGCATTGTTACCTGATTTTGGGGGCAAAGGGATGTACGGGATCCACGTACACCGTGCCGTTATAGATTCGGGTGCAAGGCAAAGCGGCATCACCATACATCTGGTCAATGAAGCCTATGATGAAGGGGAGATATTGTTCCGGGAAAAGCTGAACGTGTTGCCTGAGGACACGCCTGAATCGCTGGCGCGCAGAGTTCTGGTACTTGAACACCGGTATTACCCCCGTGTTGTTGCAGACTATCTTTCAGGACTACGCTCACTATCCTTCGAATAAAGACATAACCTGAAGGCAACGGGCAGCCTCTGATCTGCACAATCGGCCATATCCCTTCCCGGATTAGAGCAGTGCATCTACGCTTTTCTTGCCGGCATCAAGCAGTGGCCTGGCCGACAGGGGCTCGCCAACGGCTTCGTCCATCCACTTACCGGGTGTGAGCCTTCCGATGGAGAACATACGGTCAATCTCGTCGGCGATGCGCTTATCACGAATTTCTTCTTCTATCTGGAACTCAATAAGGTGACCCAAGGGGTAGGCGCTCAGGTAGAGCGGATAGCTGATCATATGGGAATAGACAGCGAGTATCGGGGTATTTTCAATGCCAAAAACAGGTGCGAAATATTTATTCCAGACATCCACGGCGATCGCCATTGTTTTTTCCTTGAGCTGCTGCGGGGTGGCATTGGGGTTGTCATACATCCACCGCCATACCCCCATATCTACGAGCGAAACACCCATGATCTCATAAGTGCCCCAGAGGATATCGAGCGTTTTCAGGTATTCCAGATGGGGGTCGTCAGATTGCATACCAAGCAGTTCAAGGTCGCGGGTCTGGAAGATGAATGCCAGTGCTTCAGTGAAAGCAGTGTTGGGAATGCCGTTGAGCATGTAATGATCAACATCGTGCAGGCTGATTGTTTGTTCCACGTTGTGACCAAGTTCGTGTGCAGCGATGTTGAAACCGTTGTATGTCATGCCTTCACTGGCGATGCGCGTGCGCAGGTGAGAGTACTGTGAGCGCATCTGGGCGCCCCATGCGTGACCGGCACCCCTGGCACCTTCCACAACAATTTTAGAAGAGATCTCTTCTGCGCGTTGACGGCTGTATCCCAGCTTCATCAACAGGTCGGGTATGCCTTTCTCAAGCGCTGCAGCATCAGGATATTTTTCACGCACCACCCTGTCGAGCTCTGCCTCAGGGATGCCGCTGCGAGCCTTAAAACCATCATACCAGATATCAAAAGGCTCAAGATCTCGTCCCAGCCTTTTGGCAATCAACGCACCGACCTCTTTGATCACCGGGTCGCTTACAAGCTCAATAAAAATGGCCTCCACCTCATCCATGCTAAGCTCCAGCCCTTGCTCGAAAGCACGTTGTATTGCTGTAGGATAATTTGGAGCATATGGGTCTGCCGCACTGCGCGCATGGAAGTTATCCAGGAGATGCTGATATCTTGTATTTGGTTCGGGGTCAGTATCCACGGAGGCTCCATCGCGGGTAACAGCATTGGTGTAAGGGTTCCATTGCACGTCCTCGTTGTTGATCACCCCGGCCGGTATGCTTTGGTCGATGATTCGCTGCATCACCCGGTAAATCATATTCTGCTTTTCCAGCCCTTCCGCTGTTCCATCATAGTTAGACTTGAGCTCATCGCGCAGGCCCCAGTGTGTGATCAGCCGAAGATGTTCAGGGAACAATTGTTCGCCGTCATCATTGACCAGCTGCCCCATAACAATATTATATTCAGATACATAGTTGTCGGCATCCGTACCCACACGCGACATTTCCTGGTTGACATGCGCTGGCACACGCGAGGTAAAAATGTCACCCATGCGGGCATAAGCCCACTGCAAACGATCCCAGTCGGTTCCGAGCTTGTTTTTTTCATCCAGAGAATAAAATGGAAAATTCAGGATGGTTAAAAAAGCAATCTTGTTTTTGTAGAAGTCCTCAGCCAGATGCGCAGAAGGGGCGTAGCTGCCAAACAGGACATCCACCGGTTTGATTGGCCCCCAGTCAAGGTGGAGCGGCTTCATCAGCTCAAGCATCATCTGGTTGAAATGGCCCCAGATGTATTCAGAGTTGCGCGACAAAGTATGAAAGAGCTCCTTTCGCTGAGCGTCGTCGCCCTGGTAGTTATTCAGGCAAAAATTAGTGTATGTTTCTGTGCTGCCATCTTCGGCAGTCCATAAAGCAGCGACCTGGGCTGCACCACGCCTGATTAACCCGGCCCGATCGGCACCGTGCTGCTCAATTAATTGATTAACAACATTCTCAATCGCATTTTCAGATATAACGCCCATATCTTTACCGTGTTTTTTACCACTGTCGGCGGTACATCCCAAGAATAGCAGCACCGCAGTGATTGTCAATAAATTCATAATGTTTTTCATGGTCTGTTTTTTTTAAAAGATTGTCTTTTCAATTCAGCCCACAAATATATGTAAAATCTTTTCTGTTTTGACTTACTGAGAAGCCCCTTTTGTATCACAAAGCAAACAAATCGCAAGGTCATTTGTTTGTATAGTGGAGCTAAATTGCTTATATTTGCCATTGGCAATGGATATCTGCCTTTATTATCATATGAAATGCCCATGTTGAAAATCCCGACCATCCGGGAACATGATTTATGACACACAGACGGATAATTATGACTACATGGCGTTTTTTAAGTCTGCGAACCTTTGTATGAAAAAAGACAGCCTTATATTCCACAATAGATTGATTAACAGTACACTGAATTATCAAAAACAGATAAAACATAAATCATAACTATTAACCTTTAACTGTATAATATCATGTCAAATTATCACGAACCAGCAGAAGAGTTATCACCGGAGGCACGCAATTTTTCACGTGCTTTGAACAGTTTAAAAGAAGAGATTGAAGCTGTTGACTGGTACCACCAGCGTGTGGTGACCAGCAACGACAAGGACCTCGCGGCCATTATGGCACACAACCGCGACGAGGAGATTGAGCATGCCTGCATGACGCTCGAATGGTTGCGCCGCAACATGCCCGGTTGGGATGAGGAGTTGCGCAACTGGCTCTTCAAGGAGGGCGACATCATGGGCGCCCATGGGGACGACCATGGCCACGACGATCATGATGAGCATTCAGAAGGAAGCTCAGATTCATTAGGAATTGGAAAAATTAAATAATTAAAGGAGGACAAACGATGGATATTTTAAGAAAATCAATGGCACCCATTTCGGATGCTGCCTGGAAAGAAATAAACGAAACAGCTGTAGATGTCTTGACGTCAGTATTGTCAGGGCGGAAGTTCCTCGATGTGGAAGGCCCCAAAGGCTGGGACTATGCCGCTTTATCGACCGGACGCATTGAAGTGCCTGCCAACCAGAAAGGTGCTGTAAAATTTGGCACACACCAGGTTTTGCCGCTGGTGGAAGCACGCGTACCTTTTGAGCTGAATATTTGGGAGCTCGACAATGTGGCACGTGGCGCTGAGGACATTGACCTGAGCGCAATGGAAGACGCTGCCCGCGAGATTGCAAAATTCGAAGAAAGTGCGATCTATGAAGGCTTCAAAGCAGGCAAAGTAGGCGGACTTAAGCAGAGTTCTGACTATGAGCCAATGACATTCCCTGCGGCCGATGAAGATATTGCTGGCGTTGTAGCCACAGCCGTTTCCAAATTAAAAGCAGCCTCTATCGAAGGGCCGTATTCACTCATACTGAACACAGAAAAGTGGCAGAAGATTCACTCATATGTGAAAGGCTATCCGCTGCGCAAGCAACTTGAGAGCCTGCTTGGCGGCAAAATCATCATGGCCCCTTATGTAAAAGATTCATACCTGGTGTCAGAACGGGGTGGTGACTTCCGCCTGGTACTTGGGCAGGACCTTTCAATCGGTTACGAATCACACAACAACAAAACTGTACAATTGTACTTTACAGAGTCGTTCACCTTCCAGGTGATTGACCCCGCCGCAGTCTTGGTAATAAAATAAAACTGTCAAATACGCCAATCAGCTAATTCTCATATTATCTGGTTGGCTTATTTTGTGAAGTGTGACTCCATCACCTGTTTGAATTCACCCATTGACATATCGTGCCTGGGGGTAAGGCTTTCCTTCCCGGGGAAGTTTTCCATGTGCAGCGTACTGGTTGGGAATGCAAAACGCACTCCGAGCTTTTCGGCGAGACGAACAATCTCGATGAGGACTTCGTGGCGGGCCTTCAGCTCTTCGGGCCAGGTGGGCACGGCAAAGAAGATGTAAAACATGATTCTCAGGGAGAAGTCGCCCATCTCGTTAAACTCCACAATATAGAAGTCTTTGCGGGTTTTTGGATGGTTATCTACAATTTTACGCAGGCCCTGCACGAATACTTCGATCAGGTCAGGCGGGGTATCATAGGTAATGGCGATATGCATAAAGAAGCGCCGGAATTCGCGTAAGCCATGATTGTCGATGGCGGAGTCTGCCAGGCGGCCATTTGGAACATAATACAGGGAGTTGCGGAATGTCCGGATGCGTGTTGAGCGAAAGCCTACGTCTTCAACTGTACCATCGATCTCTCCGCTCGTGATCCAGTGACCTATTGAGAAAGGCTTGTCAAGGAAGATCATTAGCGACCCAAAAAAGTTTTTTAAGGTGTCCTGGGCGGCGAGCGCTACGGCCAGACCACCAATGGAAAGACCGGCAAGCAAGGCGGTGATGTTCACGTCAAGATTTTGCAAGATAAACAGACCACCAATGATGACTACAAATACCCTGAGCACTTTCCTGATAATGGGTATGACGTGATCATCAATGCCGGAGTCTTTTTTGCCGGAAATCTTTTCAAGATATAATGAAAACACATCTATAAGCTTGTAGAATACCAGGGTAGCAAAAAACGGGAGAATGGCCTTGAAGAAAAAAGTAAAATACTTGGCCAACTCCACAGGCAGCTGTAAAAGTGGAAAAGCTACCATGACAAACACAAAAACAATAAACAGGCTGATTGGTTTTGCTACGGGCAACAGGTAAGGCCTCACCAGCTTGTCATAACCCATCTGGTGTGCGCCTCTGTATAAAAGACGGCTCAATAAAAAGCTGAGCAACTTGTGTATCAAAAAGCTCAAAAAGATGATGAGCAGGATACCCAGGTGCTGCCAGATGTAGAGGCCAACAAAAGTGTGTGATCCTATTTTAGGGAAGAGGTTAATCAGCAGGTCGGGGCCAAAGGGAAATACTTCGCGGTGCAGCCGGTCGATCTCGCTTATGCTTTCTCTGCTGTATAGCCAGCGGTTGTCGTACTTCACCAGGTAAATCTCCGGGAGGTGACGGTTAACTATGTATACGTTTAACCCGTGAATGGTATCGGTGTAATTTGGTTCCCGGGGTGCCGCTTGCAAATCAACATAGTAGCCTTTGCCATCAAAAACCTGTTTGAGATTGATGGCATAACCCCTGGCCTCTTCGAGCAAGATGGCCGGATGCATAAAGACTTGAGCTGCCTTGTCAGGATCATAACTTTCAGGCTGTAAAAAATAAAGGTGCGTCTTAATGGCATGAAAAGGCGTGCTTAGATTCACTGAAACCGTCTCCGGATCAAGAACTTCCGCCGGCTCCTGTAATGAAAGAGCAGACAAATTGAAGTGAAAAGCCAAAAACAACAGCAAGGAAAGAAACAAAGACTTCTTCATAATGTATTTTTAAATCATTGAACAAAGGTGCAACAAAGATATTGCATTTTGATGTAAAGAAAAAAACTGTTTTTACAGATGCAGGAAGAGTTGTCGATTGCCGATTGTCGATTGCCGGTACAGACATAAAAGCCGGAAGCAGGAGGCCTGGAAGAAGAAAACAGAGGCTCGCATCTACATCTAGCTTTAGCCTTCAATTCGGGATTTCAGGTGTAACAAAAAAGCAACAGCCAGCAATTATTGATCAGCGCTTCGCATGCTTTCAACCGGGTTGGCAGTGGCTGTTCTGTAGGTAATTGCTGCAACTATTAACAGCGACAAAAATATGACGAGCACGGCAGCAAGGATAAAGACTGTAAGATTGATATCCAGCTGATAGGCAAAATTGTCGAGCCAGCGGTTGACAAACAGGTAGGCGGCCGGCCAGGCAAATATGTTTGAGAGGATGACCAGCACCCCAAACTCTGTGGATATGAGTCTGATGATACCGGCGACAGACCCCCCCAGCACCCTTCGTATGCCAATCTCTTTTGTTCGGGTTGCTGCGGTATAGACTGCAAGTCCTACAAGTCCCATTATAGAGAGCACTATGGCCAGTGCAGCAAAGCTTGCGAGGATGCGCATGACGCTTTTATCGTCGTGGTAGTCTTCCATAAACTGTTCTTCCACAAATCTATAGATGAGAGGCCATTGAGTGGTCTCCTGCTGCCAGAGCTCTGCCAGATGTGCAACGACGGCAGGTTCTGTTCCGGGAGCTGCACGAACCAATATATTTTTCGAATTTTGCGGGTAGCTCTCTTCGCTGATATAGAATACCACGGGGCCAACCGCCTCATGAAGCGAACTGAAGTGAATGTCTTCAACCACGCCGATCACCCGTCGGCGCTGACCGTCATAAAAGCCGCCGATCATCATATCCAGGGGATCATCAACATCCATCCTGCTTGCAGCAGTGACGTTGATGATGGCCGTTTCTGCAGCATCGGTTGCCATCGCATCCGAAAAATCACGACCGCTGATGATTCGGCTGCCCAATGTGGTAAAGTAGTCTGCATCACAAGAGACGATGGCGCTGTGGAAGCTTTGCCTGCCAATATCAGTATCGTAAAACAAACCTGCATAATTGCTGATCCTTGCCGGCGGCAGGTTATGTGACAAGCTGACCGACACAACGTCAGGATGCCGCTGCAGATATTCCTTCAACCACAGCGCCCGCGATTGGCCCTGTTCATCAACATAATTGCTGACGGCAATGAGGCCTTCGCGATCATATCCCGGATGGCGTTGTGACAAAAACTGCATCTGCATAAAAATCAGCACCGTAGAGATGATCAACGCAGTAGAAACCGCGAACTGCAAAACCATCAGTATTTGCCGCAGGCCCAAACGAAAGATTTTTTGCTTTCCCGTTTTTATGCTTGTTAGCGTTTGTAACCCCTTCATTGCTTCAATGGCCTTGAATCGCGATATGATCATGGCAGGATAGGCGCCGGCGATAACGGAGATGATCAGCAACAAGCCCGCCAACACAAGAATCATTAGCGGGTCGGAAAACAAACCAAACGACAATGATTTTCCGCTCAGGCTATTGAGCAGTGGCAAAGAAAGTTCAACCAGCAAGAGTGAAAGCAACAGGGCAAAAAAGGATATAATAAAGGTTTCTGCAATAAACTGAAAAACAAGTTGTTTGCGACTGACACCCAGCACCTTCTTAACACCGATCTCGCGGGCCCGCTTTATAGATGTGGCAACACTCAGGTTTACAAAATTAAAACACGCAAGAATCAGGATCAACAGGGCGACAACTGAGAACACCCTGACCACAGTGATACTCCCTATATCTGCCAACTCCCATTCTACACTACCGCTATGCAAACGAATATCCAGCAAAGGCTGCAGATGATAATAGGATTCCTGGTTGAAGCCATCATTGGCATTCATAACAATCGATCTGATCATTGACGACACAGCCTCAGTATCGGCAGCGGGCCTGAGCTTGAAATAATAGTAAAACCCCAGGTTTTCCCAGGATGTCAGCAAGGAAGGGTCGATCGACTCAAAGCTATCGACAGCACCCAACATTGCAAAACGAAAATGTGAGTTTTTCGGCAAGGCTTCGATGACGCCTGACACCTCGAAGGTGAACATGTTCAAAAAAACCAGGGACTTTCCCATTGGGTCGTCATCACCAAAATACTTTTCAGCTGCCGTGCGGGTTATGATCAGCGAGTGGGGGTTTGAAAGGGCTGTAGCCGGATCTCCGGCAATGAACTGGAAATCAAAAATATCGAGCACGGTTGGATCAGCCATCATAAACTCACTCTCCGAAAAGGGCTTGCCATCAGCATTGATCACAATTTCGGGCAACATCAGCAAACGGCCAAAAGTTTGCACCTCAGGTATCTGGCCTTCTAAATAGGGGTACATTACAGCGGGCTGCATGGCAAAATCGCTGCCAGTACGGGGGTTGTACTGCAGCAATCTGTAGATATCCTGCGCATCGCGGTTATGCCTGTCAAAGCGAAACTCATCAGCCATATATAAAAAGATCAGCAAACAAGCGGTGATGCCTATGCTCAAACCAAACAGGTTGATCAGGGAATAAATGTCGTATTTTTTGATTTTGCGGAAAAAAACAAGCAGGCTATTCTTTATCATGAGGATACAGGTTGGTATGACAATGGCAAAGATTTACCTCCATTCAATGACAAACAAAGTGCCACAAGTGTCAAAAAACAATTGATCAGTATGATATAAGGCTATGGAAGGCGTTGGTTTATGTCCGAAAGGATACAAGCCCGTTCGTCAGCGGACACATTTCTTCTGTCAATATTTGCAGTCAGCTGACGGCGGTTGTTTTGTGAGCCACCGTTTTTTTATTGATCAAGAAAGGCACAGCGTGCATTATTTCGCCTGGGGTATGCAAATCTCCCGTGCAAACGGCTTGCTGATGATCTCACCCATTTCAAAGAGAATTTCAATATACCCTTCGAGGTTATTTAGGTATATTTCTGAAGTTAACGACATGGGCATGATGTTCATCATTGCGGCCACGTCTTCATCGATGCCGGTGGCGTCGGAGAGTATCTTTCTGGCCTGCAGGGGTTTCTGCCGGATAAAAAACACGGCACGGTCAATGGCGGCATAAAAGCGATGTGCTGCATCAGGGTTATTCCGTGCCCAGTCTGAATTCACAGCACCTACACCGATAGGGGATTCATCATACTGTAAGGCATACAATGACGTACTGATTTCTTCAAATCCGAATTTCACCATCCCTTCGGTTAATTCGGGTTCATAGGCAAACAATGCATCGATATCGCCATCCGCCAGGGCCTGCAGTTGGTCAGCGGGGTTTATCTGTACGCTGACAGGCAATTCAAGGCCGGGATAGAGCTGTTCAAACAATGCTTCCAGGGTTGCTTCTGCCGTAGTTCCGGGAAACACACCCACCTTCATTCCGGACAAGTCCTCCAGGTTATTGATGTTTGAGCCGGGTTTTGCCAATACACCATCGAAGCCATTTTCTGCTGTGATGATGCTGGTAGAGAAGATGAGGGCATTGCCCGGCCTGCTTACCAGCTGATCGAGCAGCGGAACGACAGCCAGTTCAATGGCAGCGTCAATGTCGCCTATTACAACATGCTCAGCCAATAAATTGCTCGTGTTGATCCGCAGGGCTTCAACCTGAAGGCCTTCTGCTTCGTAAAAGCCCTGGTCGAGGGCAACGAAGTGTGTCAGGCTGGACACCATGGGCAGGTAACCTACGGTTATTTGGAATTCAGGTTTAATGTCATTTCCCTGCTCTTGCCTTTGTTCTGCGCAGGCTGTCAGGCAAAGCATCAACAAAAGTGCAACAAGCTTGGAGATGGTTCTCAGTGTTGTTTTCATGGTGCGGGAGGTTAGGTTGAACAATCACACAAACAGACTAATGCAATTTAAGAAAATAATTTGAGATATGGCAATGCGGTGCATACTAAAAATAACAGACAAATATTGCATGCTGCTGTTTGCAAGTTAACTTTTTAAAAAACCTGCAATAAACAAAAACGGCTTGTCAGGAATGATAGAGATCATTCACGTATTGATCAATCAGATACTGCAAACAATGTATGTTTTTGATCTTCCCAAACGGCTCATCATCCCTGTTTTTGAATATCTCATCAAGCCTAATCCGCACCCGATCGTCAAGCTGCTTGAGTGCATCAAAAATGAATGTTCGTTTGTTTTGAATAAAATCATCCATGTCCTGACTTCTGACAGGAATGGATAACAGAGCCTATCAGCTTATGGTCTTTTCTTTATTGAGCAATGCTTTTATCATTTTGATCAAATGCTCTGCATCCTCTGGTGTTTTGGATGCTACTTCAATGATTTGATTGTCTTTGGTGATCAGGTCAATAGAATAATCAAACATGCAGTCACCAATATAAGCGGGTTCAGCAAACAATGAATTCATCCGGTCGGCATTAACGCCCTTTATTGTCAAATCCCTGGTTTCGGAATGGATAAAGTACGTGCAGTTTTCAAGCAGCTGTTCGGCTTCTTTTCGTTCAGTAGGGTTGAAAGCATATAAGGTAGGGTCTTTAGCAATTTTTGGATAAAACAACAATGTGTCTCTTAAAAATTGGATGTCGGCAAGCCGGTTATCGAATAAATATGAAGCTATTTTTGTTTCATCAAACTTAATATCGCTCAAGTCGTCTATGGTGGTCTCCGGATTGAATATAAAGCCGGTATCCAGCAGCTGATAAAGTTCGGTTTTTAGTGAAATGAAATAGTCAGTTAAGCCCTTTTGACAAATATAGGTGCGAGTCGCTTCGTCATAAGTGTAGTTGCTGTCATCACTGGACTGGGTGGTGTAAATTCCTCCTAATATGTCATGTATTTTCGTTTCATCCGGGTTGTCAAAATCAATCTTCCTTACGGGGAT